>JBKQMK010000577.1:0-6425 GCA_052146735.1 Desulfomonilaceae bacterium
TCATGGAGGAAGTCATCCTTTCTATAGCCGACAAGGTTCACGACACGCTGGTGGTCATCTCTGTGGCCGCGGGTATTTCTACCGGCTTCATTCTTTCGCTTCTCAACTTCCCGGCCAGGATTATCCGTGCCATGCCCAATGCCGCGGCCATGGTCGGTGCCAGCGCTACAGCTCTGTGCAAAGCAGGCAGCGCTGATGACGGCGACCTGGAGAAGGCCGTGGACATCTTTTCCGCCATCGGCCTGGCGGTGACCGTGGAAGAAAAAATGATGAACGTTGTCACCGCCCTTTCAGGGAGCGGACCCGGCTATCTATTTCCCATTATGGAGGCCCTGACAGACGGAGCCGTGCTTATGGGATTGGATCGACCCACAGCTCGAGCCCTCGCGGGTCAAACCTTCATGGGGGCCGCGATCATGGCGCTGTCTGGAAACGAAGCCTTCAGCGACCTCAAGGACCGGATAACCTCACCCGGAGGGACGACCATAGCCGGATTACAGGTAATGGAGCAGGGAGGCCTGAGGGGAATCCTAATGGATACGGTCCAGGCCGCGGTTTGCCGAGCTGAAGAACTCGAGGGACGGAAGTAGGAAAATCTTCCCTAACGGATTTCACGGCGTAAGTGTCTGCACCATGGGTTGTTTATTTTGCTCCGCTAGGGAGCCCCAGAGGGGCGTTTGAAAGTAGCCAGGTAATTTATTGCCTGGGTATGGGGCGGAGATGAATATCTATTCGTCCCATTAGGGACGAGCGCTGATTTCAGCCCGTTCAACCTGGTGTTCGGGCATCCCTACGGGACTTGATTTCTTTGTTTGGCAGTTCACTGGCGATGAATCACCAGGCTACTTTCGTTGGTCCCTACAGGACCGAGATGAGGGGGCAGGACTGACGCGAGTCCTGATTCAGCGGGACAAAAGAGTCGATACAAAGCACCATGCCTATCATGTGCCTGGATGATAGACTCCTGGACACTCCGCCCCATTTTCCGAATTCGGACCATTTGATCTTGCCCATCTAAGGTTTGTGCATGGAACGACAATTCCAATGCCCGTCATGCGGCGGGGGAAACATTATCACAAATCCCGGCGTATTGATGAGCGTCTGCCCTCATTGCAGGACAGCGACCTACTGGGACAAGGATTCGGCGCTGCGCGTGGGGCGGAAATCCATGGAACTTTTACCGTCGTCTCGCTTCCGGGTAGGCGGAACCGCTAAACTCAAGGGGCGCTCGTTCAGGGTGCTGGGCCGCCTGTCCTACGGCTACGAAAAGGGGACCTGGGAAGAGTGGTTCATCGAAATGCAGGATGGAAACATCTTGTGGCTCACCGAAGATGAAGGCGAACTCTTCCTTGAAACACCGCTGAGCTTAACCTCGCCCGTACCGCCGTATTCGGAACTCTCGCCGGGCATGCAGATCAATCTCAACGATAAAATGGGGACAATTGAAGAACTCGGCGAAGCCCGGTGTCTCGGAGGCGAGGGGGAGATCCCTTTCCAGGTGGAGATCGGCGAGACTTACCCGTACGCGGACGGCAGTGTGCCGGACGAGACCTCTTCTTTCGGCCTGGAATACGATGCCCGGACAGGCAACGTCAGAGCGTTTATAGGCCGGATCCTCGACGTAAAAGACAGTCGGGTCAGGCCGGAAGACCGCGGGGCTCCGGTTACCCGCACCACACAGGCCATAAGGTGCCCATCATGCGGGAAGCCTTACGAAGGCCCTCGTCTCGAGAGCACTAAGACAGTAGTGTGCGATGCCTGCGGCTCCGGACTCGCCCTGGACGAAGCCGAGATGCAGATTTTAGGCAAGAACGTCGGCAAAGAGCCCGGATTCACTTTTAAGATTGGTATGCCTCTTACTCTTGAAGGGACGCGTTACGAGGTCATGGGCCGCCTTTCATACTCGGAAACAGAAGGCAAGAACGAGTACATCTCGTGGGAATATGTCCTATATAATCCGGATGCAGGTTACCTGTGGCTATCCGAAGAAGACGGCCACTTCACTTTGAGCCGGGTAGGCCATGTTAGCGTTGCCATACCACCCATTCCTGTCGCCAAGATGAAGGTGAGCGTCGGCCAGGAAACATTCAGAGTTTACGAAAGCGGGACCTCGACGGTCCGATGGGTGGACGGTGCAATCCCCTGGAGGGCCGCGGTCGGCGAGAAGACGCGTTACACGCACCTGATAAAGCCACCTGAGTATCTAGATCGGGAAATAACCGGCTCGGAGGTGGAAATTTTTCGCGGTCGCTATGTGAGTCATGAGGAGATCGAGGAGGCCACGGGGAATACAGTCAAGCTTCCCCGCATGACAGGGGTTTACTCCTGCCAGCCCTATACCGCCTCAGCTTGGATTACAGGAATTGGCCCCATCGCCGGAGGTTTCCTTTTGATAAATTGTCTGCTTCTCTTGTGGGTCCTTCAGATCAACCGCAGGCCTCCAATACTTCAGGGGAGGATCAGCGCGGAGCAGTATTCCAAGGAACATCTGACCAGCCCGTTCGACGTGCCTCGGGACGGAAGCATCCTGCGGTTAAGCGGGAGCGCACCAGTGGATAATTCGTGGCTTGCGCTTGATTTCGGATTGGTGGATGCCGACGAACGGGTGGTATCCCAGTTTGGGAACGAGGCATCCTACTACCATGGGCAGGACTCCGAAGGGAGCTGGAGCGAGGGTTCCAGATCTTTCAGCTCATATTTCAAGGTGAACAAGGCCGGCGCGTATCGTCTGCTGTTGCATGGCCAGGGTGGCAGCGGCGAAGGGGGCGGTTCCCGGAACGAGCCCGTGGACATAGCGATTTTTGCAGGGATGGCGGTGCCCTGGTACTTCATCATCCCCATTATCGTGTCCGGGCTCGTCATGATTGTAGGGCCTATTCACCGGGGCAGTTTTGAAGCCCGAAGATGGTCCGCTGTCGCTAGTAATCGACAGGAGACCGACGACTAATTCCTGGGGACGCTGTGAGACGTATCATTCCGAGACTCGTGGTAACAGCCCTGTTGGCAGGGCTCACCGTAGTGGCGTACGGCGGGGCTTTCCACGGTTGGTTTTTGCCCAAACCATTCGAAAGGCCGGTGAGCCTACGGGAAGGTTCCACGCGGACCGGAAGTGGTGGGCACGGGTTATTTTTCATCGGGGGCCGGTCTCATTCCGGCGGGGGTTACAGGGGAGGCAAATGACCCGGCCGCATGAGGTCCGGCAATCGTCCGCCGCGATCTCTGCGGTGAACGATTACGATTTTTCTAATTCCGGAGGAGGAATATGGATCACATGTTGCAAGATTTGAGACCGCTGGCCATGCTCAGTACCGTTGTGTACTCCGTGATAGGCTTGGCCGTATTCGGCTTGGCCTTTCTCTTAATGGTCAAAATCAGCCCCTTTTCTATTCGCAAAGAGATAGAGAAAGACCAGAATGTGGCGCTGGCCATAATCGTAGGGTCGGTCTTCATCTCGCTGGCCATTATCATCCAGGCTGCGATGCGATGATACTTGAGGTTGCGCCGTAATTGTTGCCGGAAAGATCGCTGGGATCAATGTTGATGAATCATGAGTGAGCGCTTCCCGGGCATATTCCTTCTTGCAGCGGTGTTTGTTATCGCTGTCTGCGGACTGGTGTACGAACTGATTGCGGCCTCGCTTTCGAGTTATCTCCTGGGCGGATCGATTACTCAATTCTCCATCGTCATCGGGGTCTTTCTCACCGCGATGGGCCTCGGCTCTTACCTTACGCGCTTTGTAAACGAAAACCTTGTTGACGTGTTCATTGCGGTTCAACTAGGGATCGGGGTTTCGGGAGGCCTATCCGCTGCTATTCTCCTGATAACCTTTGCCGCATTTCCCACATACTTGCCTGTCCTTGTAGGAGTGCTGACAGTTTGCGGAACACTGGTGGGGATGGAAGTTCCGCTCCTTATAAGGATTCTGCGGAGTCAAGAAGCGCTAAGGCTGACTGTTTCCAATGTATTAGCTCTTGACTATATTGGGGCACTCTTTGCCTCATGCGCTTTTCCTATCGTGCTGGTGCCTTATCTGGGGCTGTTGCGCACATCATTCCTTTTCGGGCTCATCAATGTCGGTGTGGCTGCGGTCGCCCTCCGGGTCATGGGAGCAATGCTGCACGCGAGAAAGAAGCTGACAGTCTTTGCGATAGTATCCGCGTGCATACTGACCGGGGGTTTAGCAGGGTCCGGGACTTTCACTTCCTTCACGGAAAACCTGCTATACCAGGACAACATAATGTTCGTGCGACAGACACCCTATCAGAGGATAGTTGTTACTAGATGGCACGATGACATCAGGTTGTTCATTGACGGGCACCTCCAGTTTTCCTCTGTGGATGAACACCGCTATCATGAGGCTTTGGTGCATCCCGCCATGTCCGCGTCTCTCGGAGCCAAAAGGGCCTTGATTCTCGGAGGAGGGGACGGCATGGCTGCACGGGAACTCGTGAAATACGCTCAGATCGAAAGCGTCGACCTGGTAGATTTGGATGCCGAAATGATCCGGCTCTTTCGGGAGCGCCCATTCCTTGCCGCTTTGTCTGACAACGCACTCTCAAACTCAAAGGTACGAGTTCATATCGAGGATGCTGCAAAGTTCCTCGAGAGTTCCAGCGAGGTTTGGGATTTAGTATTCCTGGACCTTCCCGACCCGAACAACCTTTCGCTCTCTCGGCTCTACACCAAGAGCTTCTATAAGCTTCTCGCGCAACATCTGTCTGCTCAGGGAATCGCCGTGACACAGGCCACCAGTCCCTTTTATGCCCCGGGAGCATTCTGGTGTGTGGCCCGAACCTGGGCTGAGGCTCCCATCGGCCCGGAGGGAAAAGGCCAATTCAACGTGTATCCTTACCACGCTTACGTCCCCTCTTTCGGGGACTGGGGATTCGTCATGGCTACCCGGCGGGCTATAACCCCCAGAGCCCTGTCGCTCAAGCCAAGTATTCGTCTCAAGTTCCTGACCGACGAAACTTTGCCAACGTTATTCACATTTCCAAAGGACATCTCTTGCATACCCGATATCCAGGCGAACAGGTTGGATGACCAGACCTTGGTGAAATACCATCGTGCCGGCTGGAAGCGATTCGGGCCATAAGAGGAGGGGTGGACAGGCACGGCCGTAGGCCAGTTTATTAGAGGATGGATGATATCTTTTCCTTCGCTGCAGGAGGTTCGCGTCTGCCCTGTCTCGATGATTCTGGTCCTGTAGGGGCGCACCTATGTGTGCGCCCAGGGCAGACACGCGGGTCTGCCCCTACCGGCCTATGTTCGCGACGTGTTTGTCTCAATTTCGATTTGTCACCGAATGTTGTCAACGCACTCGCCAAGCAGATGCCAAAAGTTGACATCTGCCCTAGGTTTTTCTATTCTGATACCGCATAGGACAGAGTAAAACCCCTAGACGGAGACATTCATGCCGGAACCGGAACCTAAGATTCGGAAGACGATCGCTGCGGCTTCTCAGATGAAAAAACTCATGGCCGACCACTTCCTGGCGCTGGACACAGCAAAAAGAGAAGGAAGACCGAAGGTCGCCTGGTGCACCTCGGTGGGACCGGCGGAGTTGCTACATGCAATGGGATTTCTGGTCTATTACCCGGAAAACCACGGCGCACTGCTCGGCGCCACACGGATGGCTACAGACTATATCCCGGTCGCCAATTCGATCGGATACTCGCCTGATATATGCTCGTACCTCACGTCGGACGTCGGAGCATACCTGAAAGGTGTTACCCCGTTGACCAAAGCCTACGGCTTGCAATCAATACCAAAGGCCGACGTGCTGGTCTACAACACCAACCAGTGCCGTGACGTCCAGGACTGGTTTGCTTTCTATGCCAGGGAGTGGAAAGTTCCCTTGCTAGGCGTTCACACTCACCGAAACATCAAAGCTGTCGAGGATTACCACATTGACGACCTGGCCGCTCAGATGAAGGCCATGATACCGATGTTGGAGGACATTTCAGGCAACCGCTTCGACGTTGACAGGCTGCGGGAAGTCGTTGGTCTTTCCCTGGAATGCACCAAACTCTGGCGGCAAGTCCTGGAATGCGGAGCTGCCAAGCCCGCGCCCCTGACCTTTTTCGACGCCACCATCCACATGGCTCCTGCTGTGGTGCTCAGGGGCTTACCTGAGGCCGTGGAATATTATAAGCTCCTTTTGAAGGAGCTCCAGGAGCGCATTGAAAACAAGGTGGCGGCAGTTGAAGGCGAGCGCCATAGGATCTATTGGGACGGCATGCCGATATGGGGGAAGCTGCGGGACCTAAGCGATCAATTCTCTTCTCTCAAGGCCAATATTGTGGCTTCAACCTATTGCAACAGTTGGATCTTCGACGCATTCGACCCCGCCCAGCCCTTCGAGTCCATGGCACGGGCATATACCGAACTCTTCATAGTGCGCGATGAATCTTACAAAGAAGCAT
>JBKQMK010000578.1:0-18193 GCA_052146735.1 Desulfomonilaceae bacterium
CACACTCATGCCAGCGAACATAAGGTGGGAATCGGATTGGGATTTGGCCCTGGCTATGGCGAGGGTTCAGGAAAAACACGTCTTACTCGACTTTTTCAACCCCGGCTGATCCGCGTGCAAACAGATGGATACGGTCACGTATCCCAATCCTCGCACGGTAGAGTTCGTTAATCGGTACATGGTACCTCTGCGCGCTTACACAAATTCTCTGGCGTCATGGGCGACTCGTTTCGTGATTCAATACACTCCTACAGTGATAACGCTGGACGGTGACGGAAAAGAGCATCACCGCACCGTCGGTTTTCTCCCGCCTGAAGAATTTATCCCGTCATTGATGCTGGGCATAGGCAAGGCTCATTTTGATGCGAAACAGTTTACTAAGGCTCGAGCTATCCTGGAATGGCTGCTGGCCGAGTTCCCTCGCAGCCAAGCAGCTCCCGACGCGTCGGACCTGAAACGCAGAATCTCTTGAAGAAGTGTCTTCTGAGCGACGAACTCCCAACCAAGTTGGGCAGAACATGCCCGCCGAGGCTCAAACTCAGTGGCGGCCTGGCCTCCCTACCTTTGCTGAGCGTTGACCGGCGAGACGCCGGTCCTATTCCTTTTCGTTCGACTATGGTACCTATTTCCCGGCATGCCGGTATCAAACGGGCCTAGAAACCCAGCCACTGCTCAAGCCTCAACTGTATCGTAGAGTACAAGGCGACTGCTTCCATGTCGATCCTGGTGGGGCTCCACATGTATCTCACCCACCCGGCCTGAGCCAGCCCATAAATGCCTACGACAAATTGGCCTATAGTCACGATCCCGGAAGCAATCTGCCCTACGCCGATGAGCATGCCTCCGGCAACCTGAGCCAACGCTGTCAAACCGATCATGAATTGTCCCAGGCCGAATACGATGCCGATTCCAAACTGGGCTATTGTAATCCCGCCAATAGCAAATTGCCCGATTGCTATGATCCCCTTTGCCACGCGGCGCCTGCCCGTACTGTCCCTTCCGAAAGCAATGTGAATGAGAGGAATGCCGAAAACCCTTGCCCGTGATTTCCAATCAATTCCGGTTCCAATACACTCTTTGAGCGCAGGGAGAGGCGCGCCACATTGTGGGCACGATACCTCACTCTCGTTTATCTCTTTCCCGCATTCCCGGCACGGTTTAAGTGACATGGCAGTTTGCTCCCCTCTTGGCCTGAAGGTTGGTTGCTTCGAAGGTCACCATACCAGTTCGAGATTAATCGTGGAATAATCATGAAGTCCTCCTCATGAGAATCCTGCGGAACAAATTCCGTCGGTTACCAGACATGTACATCAGATTCGAGCGTCGCCTTTCAACCGAAAGACCAGAGTGACTGTGCCGTCTAAAAACAACGTGTGAATGCTGCTTATCCGTTCGTGGGCCCGTGCCCTCGTCAGAGACAGCTGGGTAAAAAATCCAAACAATCTTGCGGATTGAATTGCGGACATTGCCATGACTCAGTTTTTCGATTGGTTCCAGCTGTGTGTGACGGTCTGTTTATTGTGCCTCTTGTTCGGGCGAGCCCTGCATTTGTACAGCCGTGGAATTCGGGTTGTGGTCATCGATCGCGAGAGCTCGACGTCACAGGCTATGGTGGATCTGGTGGTTGCCGCTGGTTTTGTTTTGTGGATCTACGAAACCTTGGCCTATGTGTTGCCCCTGCATGTGCATGTCATTCCGCATTCCTCACGTTTCTCAATTGTCGAGAGCACGGTTCTAAAGTGTTTTGGTATGACTTTGTCGCTTTTGGGGCTGCTTATTTACGGACTGGCATTGCAGGCGCTTGGCAAATACTGGCGAATCGGCATTGACAAGGCGACACCAGGGCGCCTCGTGACTCACGGCATCTTCGCGCTGACGCGCAATCCTATTTATGTGGGATTGGACCTCCTGGCTTTGGGCACTTTTCTGGTCATCGGCCAGCTGGTTTTCCTCATATTCGCATTGGTCATTGTGGGCGGGTTCCATTACCAGATTCTCAGGGAAGAGAATTTTCTAATACGAACTTACGAGGAAGCGTACAGGGATTACTGCAGCCGTGTCGGGCGCTATGTGAAAGTCCCCCCAATAATAATTTCTGCTTTGCCACGACGATAGGCATCTAGACGGCCGGCGGTTCGCCCAGGGCTAAGAATTGTCATAACTAGCACCAGAGCCAGAAGCAATCTCCAACACTGCTGAGCACAGCGATAGGTCCGCCGGTGGCATGATCGTTTCACTCCTGGCAATGACAAGGTAGCGTGGGAAGATTTCTCGGAACTCGTTAGCAATCAGGAGTAAATAGGACCAATCTTCTCACAACCGCTTCAAAATATCTTTGTCTTGAGTCGTGGCCTGCATGGGCACAAAGAGAAACACAGACGCAGTCATTAGAAGACAGTCCATCTTTTTCGTCTTCTCCCTTTTCAGTTTGAGGGCCAGATTCCGACAAGGTTTTTAATGTCGGCTGTTTCGGGAGCGATCGTGCCGGCAATTTTAAGGCGTAGAGTCACAGCTAATCTGCTGGTTACTGCTACTTTCTTTTTAACAACGCATCTACCAGAGGAGGGACGGCCGGCGCGCCAATGGCGGCCAGACTTTCTGCGGCCAGTTTCGACGTTTCGACGTTTGCGGTCGTCAATAGTTCTATGAGCTGTCCCACAGCTGGGGCACCGACCTCGCTTAAGGCTTTTGAAGCAGCCTTTGAGCTGTCAGGGTCTCCCTTCTTGACCACTGCCACCAGGGCCGGGACAGCCGGAGCTCCGAGCCTGCCCAAAGCCGTCGTAGCCGCGGAGCTGACAGTCTGATCTTTGCTCGCAAGGGCCTTGATCAAGTCAGGGACCGCTGGTTCACCGATATATACAAGAGCTAGGACCGCGCTATCGCGCACTCTCTTGTTCGTTTCAGCCAAGGCGGACACCAAGGGCGGTACCGCCGCGGGACTCTGCCTCCCTACACTGAGTAAGGCCAGTGCCGCAGCCTCTCTAATCATCGGGTCTTTGTCCTTCAAGGCCGCGGCGAGAGCGGGTATCGCAGGGGCCGCATCAGGGCCGAGCTCTGAAAGCGCTTCAATCACCGTGAGTCGCACAATTTCATTGGGGTGTTGAATCGATTGGGCCAGAGCGGGTATCGCTTGTTTCGCGTGCCGGTTCTTGATCTCGGTCGCGGCTTGAGAAGCCACTGCCTGATCAGAACTATTGAGATCATTGAGCAGAGCACTCAAATCCTCGACCGGAGCAGTGTCCGCTCCCACAGAAGGCAGCGGCAAGGCGGTCGTGAGCACCGAAGCGCTGGCGATCACAGCGAGAACCCAAAGTATTGCTTTGAAACGCGGCCTGCCGATCACAACAATGCCTGTCTCTGCCTTCGTATTCATGGATGTACTCCAGAGTGAGGGTATGCTCTCTCGATCTGCGTCGCTTTAGTAAACTCCCCAGTCTCGATGGGGATGATGATCTTCAATATGAGGGTGAGTATAAGCAGGCCAATAGCCCATATCCCCATGGATACCAGGATTTCGATCCTTGTAGGCACGTACTCCCACACCTCTCCCAGCGGTGCAGGGATGAAGCCCGGCACGATGAGCCCCATCCCTTTTTCAATCCAGATACCTACTATGATGAGAACGCATCCCGCGTTGAGAGTCGCAAAATTCTTACGAGTGGCAGGTATGAGAAAAATGAAGAATGCTATAGTGTTGAATGTGAAAGCAGTCCATATCCACGGGACCAGCATCCCTTTGCCATGAAGGCCGGCATAAAGGTATTTCAAGGGAGCGAGGTGATGGCTGTCCGAATAGATTTCCTTGTAGAATTCCGCACCAAGCAAAAAGAGATTGATCGCCATTGCAATCGATATCATCTCCGCGATTTTAAACAGCGCTTCGTCTTTGACGTGAAATTTAGTGTACTTCCTGACGATCTGGTACAGCAGTATTACCAGGGCCGGTCCGGAACAGAAGGCGGACGCCAGAAACCTTGGGGCCAAAATGGAAGCGTTCCAGAAGGGTCTCGCCACAAGTCCGTTGTAAATGAACGCGGTTACGGTGTGTATGCTGACCGCCCACGGGATAGAGAGAAGAATAAATGGAAGGATGAAGCTCATGTTTTCAGGCTTTTGATGGTACGCCTGCCACAGCAAGTACCCGGGAATGAAGAGGTTCAGAAACAGATACCCGTTCAGAACCACAATGTCCCACCCGAGTAGGGACCGCGGCAGATTTAATATGCCCAGACCGGGTATAAGATGCCAAACCCTGTCAGGACGTCCTAAGTCGGCCGTGACGAACATGAGACACATGCAAAGCGCGCTCACCGCCAACGCCTCTCCGACGATGACGATCTCCTTTATCGGACCGAAATCATAGAGATAGGCTGGAATGATGAGAAGTACCGCGGCCGCGGCCACGCCGACCAGGAACGTAAAGTTCCCTATGTACAATCCCCAGGAGACGTAGCTCGTCATACCGCTGACGATCAGGCCCTGCTGAAGCTGCCTGGTATAGGCGGCGATGCCGACGAGGGCAGTGACCAGCAGCACCAGGACCCAAACGTAATATATTCGGGGACCTGTCGTGAGCCTCCTGGCTGCCGCGAATACGAATCCGGATCTCTGCATGATGTTCCCTACCTGTCAAGTAGCGAAGAAGTAATAGAATTTAGGCTGAGTGTTCAGATCTTCCTTCAAACGGAAAACCCTCTTGGTCTTTATGATCATGCTGATTTCACTGTTGGGATCCAGGAGATTGCCGAACTTGCGGGCTCCGACCGGGCAGACTTCGACACATTTGGGGTATATCCCTTTACGGACCCTCTGAATGCAAAAAGTGCACTTTTCCACCACATTGCGCATTCGCGGGCGATTTCCCAGATAATGGGTTTTGGGGTTCACCTGCTCGCTTGGGATGCCAGGATCGGTAAAATTGAACCATCGACCCATGTATGGGCACGCGGCCATGCAGTAGCGGCATCCGATACACCAGTTGTAATCGACCACCACGATCCCGTCGGGCTCTGTCCAAGTTGCACGCACGGGGCACACTTTAGTGCAGGGTGCGTTCGCGCAGTGCTGGCATTGCACGGGCATATAGTAATAGCCCTTCTGCGGCACCTCTTCCGGATCGTAGTAGATATCAGATTGCTCAAGATCCATGGTCCCGTCTTTGAACCGGAGGACCCTTATATATTGGATTTGTGGGTCTCTCGACAGGTTGTTCTCTTCCACGCAACCGTAAACACATCGGCGGCAGCCGATGCAACGCTGAATATCAAGCGCGTAGCCAAAAAGCGTCCCATCGATGGGAGACTCGGTCCCGACCACGAAATCTTTCCCGTATTTCTTCTTGTAGTTCTCCTGAAGCCTTGCGACGGTATCTTCGATCTCTTTCTTGGTCATTCTTTGAAACTGCTGCTGAAAGAATTCTTGCCATGAGCACGAACTGACGGCCATCATTCCCAGGACGCTCGCGGCTCCGGCGAGGAAAGCACGTCGATCCGGGAGCACGCAGCTGTTCTCCGCGCATCGAGAATCCGGTCTCTTCACATTCTCGTCGCCAGACCCACTTCCCGAGTTCGGTTGTTCTTTGCTGAAACTACCAGTCTGATCGCTCATGGCTCTGAACCTTTAGTGCTTGGCCTTGGTCTCTTTTGGGGTCCATGGTTTTCTAGGAGGGGGCATCGGCTCGATGGGTTTGAATTTGGGCGAATGCGGATCGTGACAACTCACACACCGGTAGTAGGTCTTTTCGCCGTTCCAACTGCCTGTCCTTCTGCCGTGTATGCCGATTCGCCAGTCCCTGAACTTCGTACCGTGACACTTGCCGCAGAGAAGGTACGAGTGCTCGAAATCAATGGGCTTGCCGTCGCTCAGCGGCAAAAGATAGTTGCGATCGTCAGGGTTGTGGCAGTCCAGACACCAAACTCGTACGCCGCCGTGGCTTAGCTTTACGTTCTTGTGGACCAGAAGATCTTCCCGCCTCTTGAAATTCACGGGGAAATCTTTTTCCGGACCGTGGCATGCGCGGCATGGAGTAATGGTCTTGGGCAAAGGGGTTAATGGGACCGGAAACTCCTGATCGGACCGGCGTTCAACCTCTTCCGACGAGGTATCCGCTTGGTCCTGAAATTGGGCCTGGGTCAAACCCATCCTCAATGCCAGGCACAATGCGATCAGGCCTAGGATCAGAGCCGGCAAAACGAGTCTCTGGATTCCAGTGGTTCCTTTCATGAAGGCGCCCTTGTCTTGATGCGGCCTCAGCCGCGTATCACTTGACCTCTTTGCCGCCGTACCTTTGTTGATAGAATTGTTCGATCTTCTGCAGCTCTTCCTTGCTCATCCCATCCTTGTACCAGCGATGAAGCGGGTCCTTGAAGACGTACTCGTTGAGAATCGGCATTGCCGCTTCTTTTCCGCCCATGATTTTCTCGACTTCAGGCAGAAAATAGGTATAGAAGTGCTTTGCGACCTCATACATGCCGTGCCACCATGCATAGTCCGGACCCATCATGGCAGCGCCGTGCCGCGCGCGGCGGCCTTCGTGATGCCAAAGTTCGTAATAGATCCAGTCCAGCTTATCGTCAAAATCCGCCTTCGTGAGTTTCCCCATGTCCATCAATTTCTGGCGGACGTTCATCGCAGGAATCGCAAACTTATTGTTGTACAAGTCCACGAGGCCATCGAACTGACTATAGAAATCGTCGATCATGAAGTCTCCGTGGCACTGGCGGCACACGTCTTTCATTTTATCCCGTCTGTCTTTCCAATGCTCCAGCTTTTTGGAGACCACAGGCCGCAGGGTCCAGGAGATACGCTGGCCCACGTCGTGAGTCGCGGCTTGATTTGGCGTGGCCCCTATATGACATGTGGAGCATGTGGCGGAGTCCTGGTAGTCGACTCCTACCACCCATTCGCCTTTATCCATGTTCATCTTGTCCCTGAAGGCCTGGTAGAGGATGCCGTGCTTGCTCTCGTTGAAAACTTCAATCTGAGGATGATCCGGACCAAGATGACACTTGCCGCACGCGTCCGGACGTCTGGCCTGTTCTTTGGAAAAACGGTGCCTGGTATGACACGCGGAACAGCTTCCCTTGCTTCCATCAGGATTTATGCGGCCAATGCCTGTATTGGGCCAGGTATCGGGATCCAGTTTCCCATCTTTGAGTACTTTGATGTTGGAGCCGTGGCACTGGCGGCACCCCGTATTGACAGCGGCCGGCCCTCCGACCACCGTACCAAGGTAGTTGTCAGAAGAATTAAGTATATCTGCTGCCTTGGCATGATGGGACACTTGCTGCTGGTCGAACTGTTCTTTGTGACAGCGGGAACAGTCTTTCGGGCTGACCAGAGTGGCGATCCAGAAGCCCCTGTGATCGTGACCGTCCGGCTTGGCAGGCGCTTTGTCCGTCGCCACCTTCTCAGCCTTATGGCAGTCGTAGCAGTTCACCCCTGCCTGTCCCATTTTTCCGGACCGCCACAACTTAAACAGGCCAGGGGACTTGAGTTCGTGGCATTTGATGCAGACCTGCCCCTCGGGCGACCCATACAATTTCGGGTCAACTTTTGATGCGGCCTCAGCCGAATAGGAACATACAAAAAGCGCCAGTGCGACCAGGATGAGAATTTTTCTCATGGCATCCACTCCCCGTATCGTTGATAGTGCTTTTGAAACATAAGTTTTACCGAGGTTTGCCGGATCTCAGCCGGGGTCATTTTCGACGAAGTCGACGCAATAGCTTCCTTGCCTCGCTTTGACGGAGGCCGAGCCTTTGGCCCGTTTAATCCGTATTGTGACACGCTCTGCTGTAAGGGTGCTGTAAAAGTTTGTAAAGATCCTGTAAAATTGTATTTAGCCTAGAAATAGCCCTGCATGAGAAAATCCCTTTTCGGGTTCATGCCCCGGCCCCAGGTTGATAGCCAAAGGGACGTGGGTTAGGTTCCAGCCTCGCACGATCTTGTTTCGACAGCGATAATGAATGGATACAGTCTAAATGGTTAACCGGTTAAAGGCTTATTTTTGGCCAAAGGATCTAATTCAAATTCCTGGTCGCTACGTCCCTGACCATAATACTAATATTTGTTGTGGTATTCGTCTGGTTCTCGCGTCACCGGGAAGACCATATTATGGAGCAGGTCAAGAAGCAAGCAATTATTCTACACAAACAGATTGTTCTTACTCGCCAGTGGGTGGCGGACCACAAGGGTGTGCTCGTCTCGAAGAAAGGGGAGGTTAGCTCAAATCCCTTCCAGGGCCAACCAGATGTAAAAGACTCAGATGGAAATGCATACACAAGATTCAGCCCTTCTGTAATGACCAAGTTCCTTTCAGAACGCGCCCTCAGGAGCGGCCTCTATTCCTTCAAGCTCACCAATACCCAGAGACTAAACCGACACAAATGAAATGAGATAACAAAAGAGGAGCCACAAATGAGCACATACACGGTCCACCCGTTACAGACCGGCAAGGCGGAGCGCCCCACTGCCTACTACACCTACCTACGGAACGGTGATGAGACCAGCAGCGTGTTCTATGGTCCCTTTCTGCTCAAGAGCGCCGATCGTAACGTTCTGGTGGACACCGGCTGCGACGCTGTCAACTACGCGGAAGGGCCCCCCCGTCGAAGATGTGGCATCCTTGGAGCAGAACCTCGGTCGGTTCGGGCTTACTATCCAAGAAATAGACGCAGTGATCCTTACCCATCCGCATTTTGACCACACAGCTTTCCTCCATCTTTTCAACCATTGCCCAAAATTCGTTCAGGAACGGGAGTTGCGATCCGCACGTCATCCCCATCCTTACTTCTCCTGCTTCTATGTTCCGCGGTTTTTCCGGGACGTAGACTTCGAAGTCATTGATGGAGACCGGGTTCTTTTTCCGGGCCTTGAGGTTGCACTGGTTCCAGGACACTCCGCGGGTTCGCAGGCTGTCATTGTGCGAGCCAATGAAGGTCGAACTGCCGTCTCGGGCTTCTGCTGTCTGGCAAAGAATTTTGACAAGGACAACTTCGCGATTCCGGGAATACACGAGAGCTTTGAGGAATCTTATGACAGTATGCTCAAACTACGTGGACTCGCGGATATCGTTTATGCCAACCACTCTAAGGAGGCCGTTAGACTCTAGATCCGGCGGTGGGGTATAAGCAGTTGTAGAGATTCCGGGGACTACTGCTATCAACTTTCAGTCGTCCCCATCGGGCGGAGCGCAAAAAAGCGGCAAGTCAGGCTCTTTGACCCCGCGGAAACACATGCGGTGCACCGGAGACGGTCCGTGCCGAGCTATCGCCTCTTTGTGGGCTAGAGTCCCATAGCCCTTGTGCTGTGCAAAGCCGTATTGCGGAAACTGCTCGTGCAGTTCCTTCATGATCCTGTCACGAGTCACTTTTGCAATAATTCCAGCGGCAGCCACAGAAAAGGATAGACGATCTCCCTTGATAATGGCTTGTTGGGGTATGGAAAGGTCAAGAGATATTGTGCCGTCTACGAGCAGATAATCAGGCAATGGGCTGATCTGCATCACTGCACGGCTCATTGCCAGCCGGGTTGCCTGCAGGATGTTGATCCGGTCAATGGTTTCCGGTGGGATGATCCCGATGCCTATGGCAGAAGCGTTTTCGCGGATCTGGTCGAAGAACTGTTCTCGAGCGTCGGTAGGAAGGAGCTTCGAATCATTCAAATGAGGAAGGCAGTCAGAAGTGCGCAATACCACCGCGGCGGCCACTACAGGGCCTGCCAACGGTCCTCGGCCGGCTTCATCAATTCCGGCTATTCTCCGAGCGCCGAGCCTCTCGGCCTGTTTTTCAAATCGGGACGAAGGAAGGGTCTTTGCAGGAGTTTTGTGGCCGGCCATGTAGCTACCGCCCGGAAGCAATCGGGATCAGCCGACAATTCATGAGCCGAATAATCCTTGCAAAAATTGTCTCATCTAACCCCGGCTGGGGGCCCTTTCAAACCTGCTCACGCGCTCTTTGATTCTGGCCGCTTTGCCTCTCAGCTTACGGATGTAATAGATCTTGGAGCGGCGCACATGACCCCGAGTGACTACTTCCACCTTGTCGATCATGGGTGAATGAAGAGGAAAAACTCTTTCAACGCCGACTCCATAGGAAATTTTCCTGACGGTGAAGCTGGTTCCAGCTCCCTTTCGGTTAATCCCTATCACCGCGCCCTCGAAAACCTGTATCCTTTCGCGAGTCCCCTCCACGATTCTCACGTGGACCTTGACAGTATCTCCGCTCCGAAACGCCGGGAGGTCCAATCTTTCCTGCTCTTTGTGAATCTGTTCCAGCACGTTCATCGTTCTTCTCCCTTATATTCAGAACTCTCAGACCGGATTTCGTCGAGAAGTTCCTGTTCCTCAGCGTCCCACACCCGATCTTTCAACAGGTCCGGACGTCTGGCCAGGGTGCGGGCCAATGCTTGTTTTTTTCTCCAGCGCCGTATCTTCTCGTGGTGCCCTTCCAGTAATACTTTCGGAACTTTCAGCCCTTCAAAGTCGCTGGGCCTTGTATATTGCGGATACTCCAGCAACCCTGCGTAAAAGGATTCCCCTTCTATATGGCTGTCGGCTCCCAGGACACCGGGAATGAGCCTGCTGACCGCGTCGATAACCGCCATGGCTGCGGTATCTCCGCCGGACAGGACATAATCGCCGACCGAGATCTCATCGTCCGCGAAGGTCCTGATCCTTTCGTCAATTCCCTCATACCTGCCGCAGACAAGAACGATGCTGCGCAGGGCGGCCAGTTCTTCCGCCACCGACTGTTTGAAAAGCCTGCCCTGTGGGGTCATAAGGATGACCCTGGCATCGCCCATGAATCCGCGAACATGCTCTATGGCACGGACCATGGGCTCGGGTTTCATCACCATCCCTGTTCCGCCGCCGTACGGATAATCATCCGTGGTGCGGTGGCGATCCTCGGTGAAGTCCCTCAAATCCACCGTTTCGACGCTCAGTGCTCCCGCTTCTATGGCACGCGCCGGGTTACCATAGGCCAGAAACGAGTCGAAGATCCTGGGAAATATCGTCAGGATCCGGATATCAATCATCAGGGATCAGTCCCTCCAAGGGGTCCACGGTCATTGCGTTGTTTTGGAGGTCAACCGTCACCACAATGTCATCTATCATGGGAAGCAGGACTTCTCCGTATGCTCCCTCCACGTGAAGGACGTCATTCGCACCGGTTGGTGTGATTTGCGTAATTTCACCCAGGAAACGGCCATCCACCGTGGAAACCTTCATGCCGATTAATTCAAACCAGTAATATTCGTCCTCCTCCTTAGGGGGCAGGTTCTTTTCATCGGTCTTGACGAGGCTTCCTACCAGCTTATCGGCTTTCTCCCGTGTATCTACTCCTTCGAGGGTCGCAAGCACGGCTCTTTTGTGAATGCGAAGGCTTCCCACAGTGTAAGAAGACTCATCAAGGACCAGAACCCCGGATCGTTCGAATGACTCGAAGGATTCCGTAAAGGGGCTGATCCTTATTTCTCCCTTGATCCCGAAGGCTTTTACAACCCTGCCGATCACAATCAGTCTGTTTCGGGACATCCTTGATCCGGGACCTTAGGCAACCATGCGTCGAACGCTTTGCGATTCAAGGTTTTGACTATTCCAGGATTTCCAGGACGGCCCGTTTCTTAAGCTTGGTCGAAGCAGCGCTTAATATAGTCCTCATGGCTCTCGCAGTGCGGCCCTGTTTTCCGATGACCTTCCCCAGATCCGTTTTAGCCACTTTCAGTTCTAGCACCGAAGCGACTTCCCCCTCCACTTCCGAGACGGATACCTCGTCAGGATTGTCCACAAGCGCTTTGGCGATGTACTCGATAAGTTCCCTCATCCGTCCCCTCTCTTTCTCCAAAGCCAGTCCTGGCGGATAGTGAATCCTCGGATCGAAATTAGCCTTATTCTTTGGCAGCCTCTTGTCCGCCTGCGCGCCTCATAATTTTGCGAACAGTATCGGAGACTTCGGCTCCCTTCGAAACCCAGCCCTGAATGCTGGTCAAGTCCAAGTTTAGACCGCCCGTTTTGTTTCTGGGGTCGTAAGTCCCGAGGACTTCGAGGAATCGACCATCCCTGGGGAACCGTGAGTCGGCTGCGACAACTCTGTAGAAGGGCTTCTTTTTGGCACCGTAACGTGCCAAGCGTATTTTGACTGCCATATGTGGACGCACCTCCGCGTGGGCAATGCCTGTTTAATTCATAATCGACCAATATTAATGAAGCCCACAGGGACTGTCAAGCTAAAAGCTGAAATTCCGTGTAGCCATTCGACTAGGGGTGGGGTAAGAGCCTGTCATCCGCAAGTGAAAGTGCTCTGCGGTGAAGATGGGCGTGAAGTGTCATTCGGAGGAGCGAAGCCACGAAGCAATCGCCGGTTATAGAATCGTCCACCCGAAGAGATTGCTTCGCCTCCCTCGCAATAACATCTTCGGCGAGAACCCAGGACCCGTGGCAGGAATCACCGAGATGTTCCCGAAGCGGCCAACCGATAATTGAACGATCACCTTGACAGACCAGCCTTATTTTGAAAAGAGATTTAAGGTCTTCCTCAAGGCCCGATTTGCTAACGCGAAGAATGCCTCTGTACTTGCACGTGGGGAGGGAACAGCCATGAAAGATAGAATTGAGATGCTTCGGGGCGACATCACCACGATGGACCTGGACGCCATCGTCAATGCCGCTAACAAAAGCCTGCTGGGAGGGGGAGGGGTGGATGGCGCCATCCATCGTGCCGCTGGGCCGGAGCTGTTGGCTGAATGCCGCAGCTTGGGAGGGTGCGAAACCGGGGACGCGAAGATCACCGGCGGATACAGCCTTAAAGCGCGCCATGTGATACATACCGTCGGTCCCGTCTATCGGGGCGGTAACTCAGGGGAACCGAGGTTGCTGGAAAGTTGTTACAGAAGGTGCTTTGAGGTAGCTCACGAAAATGGTCTCAACTCTCTGGCATTTCCATCTATAAGCACGGGGGCCTATGGCTATCCCATAGCCGCCGCTTCGAAAATTGCGCTGAAATCGACGTTGGCTCAGCTTGAAAGGTTTCCGGAAATCAAGCGGGTAGTGTTCGTCCTGTTTTCCGATTCGGACCTGGAAGTCTACCGGAAGAATCTTAAGAATCTTTGAGGGACCCGCTACTCAACGTTTTCAGTTTCGGGGTAGTCCATAGTCACAAGATTCCCGCCGCTTGCTTTGCTCCGGTACATAAGATTGTCCGCCCGTTTCAGCAGGGTATCCATCGTGTCCTCAGCGTCCGCGGGTGTGGCGCCTACCGAAACTGTTACGCGCTCCAAGGTGCCGCCGATGCTTATGGTGGAGTGTTCCACAAGGGCACGCAGTTTGTTCCCAATGGCGAGCAATTGATCCGGGCCCACATTCAGCACTATGGCCAGGAATTCATCCCCACCCCATCGGCCCGAGAAATCCGATGACCTGAGGCTGTTGGACATGGTGGCGGCCACCATCTTGAGAGTTCGATCTCCGACATCGTGTCCGTAGAGGTCATTTATTTTCTTAAACCCGTCGACGTCGATAAACAAAACACCGAACGGCCAACCGTATCGGCGCATTTCAGCAAGCCTGCTCTGCACGTGCATTTCCAAATGAAGCCTGTTTCCGAGTTGCGTGAGAGGGTCAAGCAGGGCCATCTTCTCCAAGTCTTCGATCCTGCGCCGCACCTCTACAAAAGCGTTGTTGTCAGTGAATAGTTCAATGGCTCCGACGATATTACCCTCTGGGTCTTTGATAGGGGCAATGCGTGTGGATACGGCGACTCTATGGCCGTCTTTGTGGCGAAGGTATATGGCGTGCTCAATGGCGCTCCTGGTGATCATGCTTCGATCGGCCGGACACAAGGCGCTGTCGCATAGCGGCATCCCTTGTTCGTCCACATGATTGAGTATGTTGTCCCGGCAAGCACAGCCCACCACTTCACCGCTCGAAAACCCGGTGATTTTTGCCGCTCCTTGGTTCCAGTATATAATTCTTCTGTCTCTATCCAGCAGGTAAAGGCCCTCGTACATATTATCCAAAATATCTTCGTAAATTTGTTCAGGAAATTTCATTATTAATCTCCAACTTGCTGGCTTTGAGGCTCTTGCGGTCCGGTGCTGGAATATTCAGCACAGCCGGGATGGTTACTGTCGAACAATCCATCCTGTAAGGCTCAGTAATACGGTCAGGCCGAAGCCGGCAATAAGAGTGCCTGAAACTCTGTTGACAAATCTTAACGCCTTATCATTGACCTTTCTATGGAGACCGCCTATGGTTCCGCATAAAATCAGCCACCAGAGCGCCGAACCCAGGACTACTCCTCCAATGAGTATCGTGGTACCCAAGTAATTTCCTTCGGGATCCCCGACTCCTGCGGCAGCAAATATGGCCGCAAAGGCAATCACCGTCATAGGATTTGTGAGAGTGAGCAGCAGCGCAGAAACGTAATCATGGAGCAGTCCGTTCTCCACGCCTGAGTTGGGATTCTCGCCAGGCAGGGTGAGGAATATCTTGACGCCGAGATAGCAGAGCACGCAGCCCCCGATGAGACGCAGGATAATATGGTGGTTGAACAGGAAGTTGGAAATAAAGGTGATCCCGAAGGCTGCGATTAAGCCGTAAACTCCATCGGCCGTGGCAGCCCCCATGCCCGAGGCCACGCCGGATGAAGGGCCTCTAGCCAATGTTCGCCGTATGCACAACAGAGCGATCGGCCCGACCGGCAGTGCAAGTGAGAATCCTATGACCAAGCCCTTTATAAGATAGCTGAACAGCATGAGCTTCCCAGTTACAGAACAGCGCTGCCGGCTTCCCGGCCAATTGATACCGAGTCGCGGTCATTGGATTTACCATCAATTCCGAGCGAATGCCAGAACATACAGAGCGCAGGCCCTTATTGCAGGAAGTGCTGAAAGCTTCACCTACGCTCTCTATCAGCAAGTTTTAATCTATAGGTATTCGAGCCGCTTCTCTTTGTCTGACTGTCTCTTCTGCCGACGGGGTCGTGGATCCGAAGAGAATAGTCGTTACCCCCTGTTGAAATTCATTCATGCCCTTTCGAAAATGAATAGCGCCGGCTACCAAATCCGAGGGCCGAGGACAAAGTTTTTCTAGGACCACGGCCAGGCCTGCGGCGGTAAGCAAGGCAACTCCCGCAACCCTGACGACGAACAAAAGAGGACTCATTGTTATTCTCCTGCCTCGATTGGTTTTGGAAAATGTATCGCCAGCACGTTACTGTCCAATGACGCCCGTCCCGGCTCCCTGTGGGCAAGCATTCTGGGCAGAAACACGTGCCGCTTGAACGAGCCGATACGTACTACCAGGTCACCTTGTTCCTTGAAGAGGTCTACATATTCCTTTGTCACAAAAGGGAGTTTGATCTTGAGGACAAAGTCGCCGTCGTGCTGCTCGATCTCGTAGAGTTTCTCCTCATGAAGCACTTCCGACGGATCTGTCTCGCCGTAAATCGCCTCGCCCATATCCGACAACCTCTTCAAGCCTACCACTTCGTTCTTGCGCATGTGTACTCGGTAAGTGGGGATGGGATGGAAAACAGCGCCTATCTGCTCCAGACTCCTCTGTTGAGTCGTAAGCCAGTCCTTAAAGTATGCTTCCTGCAAAGATTCCGGAAAGAGTCTGTTGACGACCACTGCATCAACTACCAGACCGTAGAGGCAGAAGTACATGAAAGCCCGCTGAGTCTCTCTGATGACCATTCTCTCCGCATTGGTGACCAATCGTATGGAAGTGATTTCCCTGTCCAAAAGCACGCGATCTATGCCGTCCAGTCTCTGGAAAAGATCTTGCAGGCTTGCAAAATAGGCATCTTCCGGAAGAGGAAGGTCAGTCAGCCTTTTGGCTATCGGCCGTGCCACCTTCATTAGGTTTCGTTCAAGCTTGAAAACTTTCTTCATGTACCACTCCAACGTGGTAGGCATGCCTATGAATCGCAAAGACTCGCCGGTGGGCGCGCAGTCTATCACGATAACATCATACGTCTTTTCTCTATAATACTGATTAATGTAGAGAAGGCTCACAACGTCTTCCATCCCGGGAATGATTGCCAACTCCGCCGCCATGACCTCCGTTATGCCGCTGGATCCGAGCAACGCAGCCAGATATTTGGAAACTTCACCCCAGTGGCGGTCCAGTTCCTCTTGAATGTCCACTTCTTGAATCCACAAGTTTTTCTGTATGCGTCGCGGCTTGCCGCGGTTGTGATCGTGTAGATCCACGTCTAGTTGAAAAGCATCGGAAAGACTGTGAGCGATGTCTATGGAAATGGCTATTGTCTTAAGTCCGTTCTCGGCACACCGCACCGCCGTGGCCGCGGCCACTGTCGTCTTTCCGACTCCTCCTTTTCCCGAAAATATGATTATGCGCGGCCTCTTATTTCTCACTTCTCCCTCCGGTTCAGAGACTTGTGTTCTTGCCAGCCCTAGTATATGTGGACCGGCCTCAGAAATGAAGAGGGTCCGACAGGGAGTTGCCTCTTCGATGCCTCAGTCCCCATCATGATGGCACATTAGTCAAAACAAGAATTGCATCGTGCTACGTTATTTGGTAGGGTGCTACCCACCCTCGGGCTCTTGCCGGAAGTTTCTTGAAATATGGAGGTGGAGCACTTGAAAAGAGACGTCACAATCAGTGTAATTGTTATGTGCACTGTACTGGCTCTTGCCGGCGTAGCGACCGCTCATTTTGGGATGATCATTCCTTCCAAAGACGTTATTGGAAAGGACGACAAGAAGGAGATTTCACTCACTCTGCAGTTTACTCATCCGTTTGAAGGCGGTCCTTTAATGCAGATGGACAAGCCGGAGAAATTCGGGGTCGTCATGGGAGACCATGTGACCGATTTGCTGCATACCCTCAAAGAGAAGAAGGAGGATGGCAAGTCGACATGGGAGGCCACGTACAAGATCGCGAAACCCGGCGATTACCTATTCTTTATGCAGCCCAAGCCATATTGGGAACCTGCTGAAGACAAATTCATAGTTCATGTGACCAAGGTTATCGTGGACGCGTTGGGAGCCGAAGAAGGTTGGGACAAACCCATTGCGAAAGAAGCTGGGCTACCCGGGGAGATTGTTCCCTTGTCTAGGCCCTACAGCCTGTACGCAGGGAATCTTTTCACCGGCCAAGTTTTTAAGGACGGGAAACCCATGCCCGGTGTCAATGTAGAAGTTGAATGGTGGGGCAAGGGCAAGACCAAGGCCCCTACGGACTCGCACACAAGGCAAGTTGTTAAGACGGATGCAAACGGCGTCTTTTCTTATGCCATGCCTAAACTAGGCTGGTGGGGCTTTTCGGCGATTATGGAAGCTGATGCGCCCATAAAGCATGAGGGTACGGACAAGAAGGCGGAACTCGGGGCTGTGCTTTGGGTTCATGCCTATCCCATGGAATAGGGGAACAAATGCACATTTCCGAAGGCGTCCTGAGTGCTCCTGTTCTCGCAACGGGAGCCGTTCTCTCTTTGGCCGGGGTCGCGATCGGCCTGAGGAAGATGGACTACGACAAATTACCTGAAGTCGGGGTACTTTCATCCGTTTTTTTTGTGGCTTCGCTCATTCACGTCCCTATTGGCCCCGCTGCAGCCCATTTGGTGCTGAGCGGCATTTGCGGACTCATCCTTGGTTGGATGGCCTTCCCTGCCATTCTTGTAGGATTGGTGCTTCAGGCGCTTCTCTTCCAGTTCGGAGGGCTGACGACGCTGGGTATCAACACGTTCAATATGGCCTTTCCTGCTGTTCTGGCAGGATTTGCCTGTGGTCGATTCATTCAGAGTCCGAGCGCTGTGGCTAGGGGCGTGGCCGAGTTCGTGGCAGGTGCCGGCGCTATATTTTGTTCAGCAATATTGGTCGCTGCATCCCTCGTGGCCACAGGCGAACCCTTCTATGCGGCTGCGAGGTTCATTGTTCTGGTCCATGTCCCCGTGATGGTCACGGAGGGAATAATCACTATCTTCATCATCGAGTTCGTGAGACGGGTCAGACCGGAGATGCTCAGGGGTTCTCACCGGATCCAAGCCGGTCGATAAATTAGACCTTTGTTAATGCAGCGTAATCAGTGCAAAAAAATGAAATGAGACCTCTGCGAGGCAAGTTTGTTGTAACGTAGTGAGATTAGTACTATAATCCGCCAAATTTACGATTTGGAGGATGAGATGGGCGACACGTTATCAGCACAGATGGGATTTGCTGATTTGAT
>JBKQMK010000579.1:0-18614 GCA_052146735.1 Desulfomonilaceae bacterium
TTCACGTTGGCGTTCCTCCTTCCCCTTTCTCGTTCCCACGGAAATGCGTGTGCGCGGAACGCCTTAATTTTTCAAGAATTATTAAAGCGGTTCACCTAGGGCAATACAAAAATGGCGAAACTACAGCATTGAAACTCACTGTGAAAATCCAAGCAGATGACCGCTTTGGTTCAATGGAGGTGGTACGTTTATGTGGCGTCGGCATTTCCCTCGGCTGAACATTACCGAGCTGTGTTCAGGTAACGGACACGGATGTGAAAAATATTTGACGGGGTGACCTGGGGAAAGGTACGCTTAGAAAAAGCTGAAAGGCGCTTTTCTCAAGCGACACGACGGCGTTTTGGCGCCGGAGGAGCGGTCGAGTGACCGATTAAGACCCAGACACCCACCGAGATGTCAAGACCGCCGCATAATTCCGGGTAAGTAGGCTCCCAAGGAGTCATGCCGTATCACCATCGTGGGCCTTGCGGTTTCCGCAGGCATTCGACGCTTGCTGACGAATCCAGGGAAAGGGAAAGGGAAAGGAAACATGAACGACGAAGACAACAAGATCAGTCGACGCGGCTTCCTGAAAGCTTCTTCTATGGCAGCCGCCGGGGGGCTTTTGCTGGGATCGGACGCGATTGCCTCGGCAATCGAGGACGATGTCATATTCGTAAACAAAACAAAGGAATTTAGCAGGGAACCCAAATCGATTCATACGTGGTTGGAATCCTACCAGAAAGGGATTCTAGAGTATAAGGTGGATATAAATGTTGATAAATTTCCTGTGCAGCCCGACAGGAACTGGCTGTATTATTTTGCTATTCAAGTGAATTTTGCAGAAGATGACGAATGGGCACATGGTGGGTTACAATGGGCTGAGTCTGAGGAATTTAAGACCTCTCATAACCTGGGAATCAATTGGGGAGGTGGTTCCAAATCTCGGGGTTATGGGGGGTTGGGACGCACGAATAAGGCATTCAGATGGAAAGTCGGGCATTGGTACACTTACGGTGTGTTTCGGAACGATCGGAAGAACACCGGTAAACATGAGTGGCGATTCTACGTACAGGATTGTGGTAGTGGGACCAGGATTGATTGTGGTTTCATAACCACTTATAAATCCGATTTAATTGTTAAGGCCGTGTTGTTCACCGAAACGGGTTACGGTGTCAAATGTGACAGTCCTTCTGTTCGTGTTCTATGGCGTAATCCTCGTTTCCGAACACCGGACGGGGAAGGCACTCCGAGCGCCGGGATCGCAAATTACAATGGGACATGTGAGAACCCGCACAACACTAATCAAGGTATGATTTCTAATGATCCAATACTTTGGAGTCATTGCACGAATTGTCTACGCACCACCCCAAAAGGTACCCAGCTATGGAAATGAGAATTGTTTCACAATGAATGCCCGAATCTTTCGGGCTTGAGAGGTCACAAAAGCCGTCTTTAACCCCTGACTGGCACCAAGATGCCCCAAAATGGCAAGACAGCCGCACAAATCCGGCTTGAGAATAGGCGCTGATGCAACGCACTTCTCCTAAGGAGATCGATTTCATGTCACTGTTTGAGCCATTTCAAATAAAGGATCTGAAAATCCCCAACCGGTTCGTTCGTTCGGCCACTTACGACGGAAGCGGCGATAAGAACGGGCAGGTCTCCGAACGCCAGATGACCCTGTATAAGGAACTTGCTCTGGGCAAGATTGGGTTAATTGTCACAGGTATCACCTATGTTCACGAAGCGGGCCGGATCTCGCCTTTTCAGAATTCAATAGTTCACGATGATGATATTGCAGGGCTTTCTCGACTGACCCGAATGGTTCATGATTTGGGCGCTACGATTGCCCTCCAGCTTTTCCACGCAGGGCGAGAGGCAGGCAAGATTTATAACAAGCGACCTGCCTTGGCACCATCCTTTGTGGCGGATGATCCTTTATTCACAGCGCCCCATCGCAGTATGGCCGAGGATGAAATCGAGCAAGTCATCCAGGCATTCGGAGATGGGGCTGGACGAGCTAGGGCCGCAGGCTTTGATGCGGTTCAGATACATGGCGCTCATGCTTACCTGTTGAGCCAATTCCTCTCGCCTTTCACGAATCGCCGTACGGACAAATGGGGAGGCACACGTGAAAATAGGCTCCGTCTGCATTGCGAAATCATTCGAGCGATCCGCTCAAAAGTAGGTACAGATTACCCGGTTTTCATGAAGCTGGGCCTTGAAGACGGCTTCAGCGGCGGACTGGATTTCCAGGAGGGATTGGCAGCAGCAGAGATACTAGCCCGCGACGGCCTGGACGCTATCGAGATTAGCTCGGGCCTGCGAGGACGGGGCTACAAGCATACTGAATTCCGTACAGGGATCAACCGCTTTGACCGCGAAGGCTACTTTAGGCACTGGTGCCTCCAGGTGAAATCGAGAGTGAACATTCCGGTGATTATGGTAGGAGGCTTGAGGTCTTTTGAGCTGGTCGCAGAAGTCCTCCGAGACAAGACCGCTGATCTGGTCTCCTTAAGTAGGCCACTTATCAGAGAACCGAACCTAGTTGCCCGATGGCAGGCGGGGGACCGGACACCGGCAACGTGCATTTCGTGCAATCGCTGTATGGAAGCGCTCCTGGAAGCCAAACCATTCGGCTGCTACTATAAACCGAAAGCAAAAAAAGATTGATCATGGCTGGTTGCGTAGGGTGACGTACGGTCAGCAACACGACAGAAAGGATCTTTCCAACAACATGATCATGATTTTGCCACCCCTGATACTTGAGATGGACCACTCGGTGGCCTTCTGGTTGTCAGGGGGAGCGTCCCAAAGCCGGATCACGGTGCATGCACCGCCGAATTGACAAGACTGTAGCATGATTCCGGATAGCATGAATATGAATAAAGTCTTCTTTCATGAGGTACCACTATGTTGCAACGTTTCATCTGTGCCAGTTCAAGCGCTGGCCGAGCGGGAAAGAAGGTTCTTCGCCTCTTTCATGCCAGATGCCGTTACTGCTATTGCGATGGTACATCATGTTGTAACGGAGGAGGAGTGGACGTGGTACTCCACTTCCAGTAGTGGAGAACGCTGCGATGCGGATGATCATCTTAAGAGGTTATGTAGAGTGATCAAGCACGAGTTGGTGAAACAAGGACATGAAGCCGAGCTGGTGAAGTATCCCGGTGAGAGCGGTTTGCAGTTCCGCTTTGTTGCTGAAGCTGCTGGGCTTGGCAGAATCGGCACCAATGCTTTCTTATTTCATCCCACGTGGGGGCCTTGGGTTCATCTCAGGGTTATGGGAACCACCGCCAAATTGGATCTAAGGCCGGAGTTGTCAGGCGATCAATTCTGTGACGCTTGCGGTCTCTGCATCGCTGAGTGTCCCGCCGACGCTATTTCGGAAGACGCTTTTCAAGGTCTTCAATGTCGATCGTACCGAAAGGCCAGAGGAGAATATGAGCCGCAAGGTCCACTGGGCCTCTTGCAATGGTGCATGCGGTGCGTATCCATTTGTCCTAAGGGGGAGCAACCAATAACACCTGCAGGACAAGGGTGATCTGTCAGGCCACCAGATTCACTATAAGTCGCAAACCCTCTTCTGAAAGACCATACGTTGTGGGGTTGTGTCATTGAACTGGGGCAAGCTCAGATTCGTAACCACCTTTTCAGAGAGCTGACCAAAGCCTTGAGGCTGTCATTTGCGGTTACTGCGTTTGCCAAACACTTTGGACTTCCAGCAAGCTGGGCAGTCTCGTTCAGTTAGTACTCCCCGTTCGACCGGGATGTTGCCACTACTCTTCTGAAGATCACACCCTCTTGCCGCACGGCGATAGAGCTTAAGACTCACTGTGAAAATCCAAAAGATCAACCTTTCCTGGCCACTGACCCGTTAAGCGGCCGTTGGGCTATGCGCCCTTCTATTCTGCATTACTTTGTCGCTTTCTCTCCGAAGACTTCGTGGAAAAATTGCTTCATGGCTTCCCAAGACCGCTTGGCAGCCTTCTCGTTGTAGGCATTTCCTTTAGATTTGTCAGTACCCGCCTGCGGTTGTGTAAACGAGTGGACAGCATCACCATAGTATATCATTTGCCAATCCACGTTCCCTTTTCGCATCTCCTCCTGGAAAGCTGCTATGTCCGCTGGTTTGTTAAACGGATCGTCCGCTCCATGAAGTACCAGCACTTTGCCTTTGATGTTCTTCCCGTCCTCCGGAGAAGGACTATCCAGCCCTCCGTGGAAGGTGACTACGCCAGCGACGGGTGCTCCACTGCGGGCAAGCTCCAACACGGTAGTCCCGCCGAAGCAGTAACCAATGGCCGCAATGCGATTCGGATCAACGTTGGGGTTCTTCTTAAGTTCTTCCAATCCCGCAAGGACTCGCTGTCGGAGCAATTTTCGGTCTGTTTTATATTTCGTGGCCTCAGCTGCGGCTTCCTGGTTATTTGCTGGACGCACTCCTTTGCCATAAATGTCTGCCGCAAATGCCACGTAGCCCATATCGGCGAGTCTATCGGCAATGTCCATATACGGCTTTTTCAGGCCATACCAATCGGGAACAACCAACACACCCGGTTGTTTTCCCTGAATGCCCTTCTTTACCGCCAAGTAACCTTCCAGAACCGTACTTCCATCTCGGTAATCCACTGGTTGGGTCTGGAGTTCAGCGAATACCATGACGGGCCACAAGACAATTGTCAGGAACAATAATGCTTTTTTCATGTTAGCCTCCTCAAAGCATACAGGTCTGCGAGCGTTACACTTCTGAACCGTTTGATGCGCATCACGGGCAAGCGATTCATCCTCCATAAGATTCTCTGTGCTTGTCGCCCACTTTCCAGGATTCACTTTTGTCTCAGAGAACATTCTTGAGTGGATAAAGAGGGTAGTATTACAGAAGAGCTGACCTCCTGACTCTTGAGGACCATCCGGGATCTTTGCGGGTGGCAGAGGCACACCGCCGAGACCGGATTCCTGGGCAAACACCCCAGGATTGGTAGGACCTCCGCATAAATTCTAATTAATTCTTTACAAAGTGCGCTGTCCCTACTACATCAGTCGCCAGTTCAAAAGAATCTCATTGCAGACAGGTGTCCGTCGTGCTCCCCAAATTGACTCAAGGAGGGAGTTTTGTCACATAAGTGGCTCTCCGATGGATTTTCGTGGTTGTCGTCTGTAAGAGAGCGCATTTGTCTTCGTTGGCCCAGCTTTGTTTTATGGTGTTCATCTCTTGTTTGGAGGTATGGAGGTGGTCATGCGCCGTGTTTGCGCCTGTGTCGGTTTTTTGGGCTGGCAGCCGGATTGATTGTTTGCTTGACCTACTCGCATGCATCGGGGTGGGACATATCGCCTGACCCACGTCTTGACGGTTATGCTGCGAGACCAGTAATAGGCACTGTCCAATCAGCCCCCATTGCGCCTAGAGCGAGTTTTATGCCAGAACCGTGTGTGGTGCACCCTTTTTCGGAGTACCTCGTCAAACCAGCCTATGGAACGACTTTCCTAACTTCCACCCCACTGGATTACGCAAGCCTGGAAGTTAGTGCCCCTTTTAAGAGATATACTATGATGACTCCTTGGGGGCCGTGGTTTACCGAGTTTCAGTTCGCTTTGCTCGGCTCGTATGTTATTTATCGTGAAGGCGACGCAGATCGTGCGTACAACCGTAATTTTCGCAATGGGTATGAACTCGGAGGACTCCCTAAACTTCGGTTCACATTTCCTGGTATATCCGTTCCTTGGGACGCATATTTTGAGGGCGGTGTGGGCATAGACTATGTGACGGAGACTTACACGAATGCAGGCTCTCGCTGGAACTGGTTGTTGCTGTCAGGCTTCGGCTTGCAAAAGTCTATACGTGGAAACGGAATTATGTCCTTATACCAGTTCGCGATTCAGTATAGAATTTGATATAAGCGCCCCCATGTACTTTTAGGGGAGGCAGGTGATGGGTGGAGTTACGTCGGCGCTGCCGCATCTTTCGGAATTCGAGGTGTCAATAAGGCTGAGGCAAACGGCTGGAAGAGAACAACGCAGATGGTTTGTGATCTGGAATGCCTTGGTTGATCCACGGCCGGCCTCGGAGATCGCTATCCATACGGATGTTTCGGTTTCTACCGTGCATAACGTGATATCCCGGTACAACAGATTCGGTCCCAAAGCGGTCGAGAGCTGCGACAATGGCATACGGCGCAGATGTTATTTGAGCAAGGACGAGGAAGCCGAGTTTCTCAAGCCATTCTTTGAGCTTGCCGCCACGGGCGAGATTTGCGTCGCCGGCCAGATCAAGAGATCCCTCGAGGATTTGTTGGACCATAAGGTCCATCACTCCACCGTCTATCGGATGCTCCACAGAAACGGATGGCGGGAAATCGTGCCTCGTCCGGTTCACCCTCAAGCCAAAGAGGAAGCTCAAGAGGCTTTTAAAAAAACTTCCCGGAGCTTGTAGCCGAGATTGTTGAAGAAAGGGACCCAAAGGATACAAGACCCGTCATAATCATGGCCCAAGACGAAGGACGATTCGGACGGATCACTGATATTCGGAAATGCTGGGCGCCCAAAGGGATCAGGCCCAAAGTTCCCCATCAAATTGCCAGAACATTTCTCTATGTTTATGCGGCAGTGTGCATGGTCTTGGGCAAGATGACCTCTTTGATCCTGCCCTACGCCAATACTGACATGATGAACCTGTTCTTGGAGGAAGTCTCCCGAGATTTCAAGGATTACTTTGTCGTCATGCTGGTTGATGGAGCTGGATGGCACAGATCTCACGGGCTGGAACTCCCCGAGAACATACGGTTAATCCAGCAGCCGTCACACAGTCCGGAACTCAATCCGGTAGAGCATTTGTGGGAGGATTTGAGGGAAAATCACCTCCCAAACAAGGCATTCAAGTCACTGGTTGGCGTTGAACAGGCTCTGTGCAAGGGACTACGAGTTCTTCACAGCAATGCAAGTAAGGTCAGGTCAATGATGAACTTTCCGTATCTGCAAGTTACTTGTTGAATTGCGAAATGGTATTAGGCGTTCAGTGGAGGCACATTTCCAACGCAAATATGTGGGGCACGAGCAACGAGATCCATAGTTACAACCCTGGGACCAATATGATTCAGGGTTTGGTAACATTCCGATATCCCATCTGGGAAAGGCTATCCAGTTCTGTGCTAGATCGATTGTCTAAGTGAAATAGGTTGGCAATGCGGCCCGCCTCGGTCAGGCACCACGAAGGCCGTGGACATGGCGGGTTCAGGCGAAATGGTTCCGGCCAGCATGAGGAACTTCCTGCAACCGCCAGTTGATTCTCATAAGCTTCGTTTTCCTACGAAGTACGAATTGGCCTATGAGGTGAATCCCGCAGGAAACTCCAACACATATACGTTTACATATACATTAGGGGCGTGTGTACTGTCCTTCATCACCCATCATGCAGGCATAGGGGAGGCGTTACTGGTATGGTATGCCTAACAGCAGCTACTTGGTAACAACACTATAGGTAATGCTATTATCAAGTAACTATAGGTACACTATACATCAGTTTATGTGCATTTAACTATGCAGACACCAACTATACAAATATCTAATGGGACTTCCTCAACCATTGAACTTTACCGAGTGCAACCTTTTCTCCGGCGTTGCCGTTTCCGTTGGTGCATGCTGTTTGGGTTTCAGCAGCAACCCCGAGCCCATGCTCGCTTACCATAACATTTATTCTCGTATATCTGTTCAATTACAGCGACCGCCTCCGAAGTCGGTCCAATGCATGAGGCATAGTTTATCCTGATTTCCGCAGTCGATTTTCGTTTTAAGGCATGGAAAGAAAACCGTTAACAACCCTGATTGCCCATTTTCAATTCGTATAGATGGGTTATGTTAATTCCTGTGACATCAGTAAACAACTTGTGATTTAAATACATATTCATTAGAATAGAAGACACATTTAGTTAATTATAAACACGTGAACACATTTTTATATGTCCTTATAATATATATGGTACACAAATTCATCTCCGGCTCAATTTAGTTGCAACTCATTATTATTGTGAACTATTTAGTCAATTGACATGCCCTTGCAACCCTGCCGGGTGCAGAAAAATGAAAACAATTACTCCGCTGCCCTTCCGTCTCGTGCTTTTTCAAATGCCCACTGGAGCTTGTACCCATCCTCCATTAATCGCTTCACCTGTTTAAGGAGTTCCACATCCTCGTCCAGATAGACTCTTACCCAAGTATCTCCAAATGATATACGGCCAGGCGCTATGAGCCCTATGGACTCCCAGCGGCGTAAGCTGGACGGGTGAATGCCCGTCGCCTTTGAAACTTCGTTGATACCGTTCAAGATCATATTCTTGTTACCCCCGATCAAATGCTTCTTGATGAGAGCCGAATCGTGCTCTCTATAGGAAATGATTAGGTTAGTTAAAAGGAGACCTGATACGGAATGTGCTTCGCTGTCCCGCCTAACAGACTGGTAAATGTCGGGAGTGGGGCGTCTCGTCTATCGGGAACTTCCCGTTCGACCGGGGAGTACGGATTCATCTATTAGGCCGAGCGGACGGACACCATGCATGACATGCTTATGCAGCCAAATTGAAACAGTTCGAGAAAATTCCCGGCTGGCTTTGACATGCAAGGATAGGATCGCAAGGCCGCATCATTGCTTGAATTCGCATCTGCGTGTCGCACGGGCGGAACGATTGTTTTATTAGTGAAAACCGAAAGAAAGACCGAAGGGGGATGTGCCGATACCGGCAGTACCGACGAATAGACGGATTTTCCTTGAACGGAGCCGTCCGTTGAGGTACGCTCAACAAAGTTAAACAACCGGCTTTCTCAGCAAGGTGACGGCGGTTTTGCCTCTCTTAACGGGGAATACAGGGCCATTCAGGTCTTAGCGCACTTTTGGCAATCACTCGAATCGGCGTTATGCGGAGGGATAGCACAGCCTCAGCATCTTATGCGGCGCAATCTACTCATTGTTAGCCCCATGCTTACCCAACCGCACATATTTTTCGCGTCATCCTTGCGGGATGAACCGCCATCGTTTCGGCACTCGGCATTTCCACTACACACGGGAGTGATTCATCCCAAATGAAGCAGAAGCTCATAGTGAAGCCAGGCGATCTGATCGTTCAGAAAGACAAGAACGGCTGGAACGCCGTCAAAATTCTCGCTGTCGATCCGTGGCCGGATGGAAGGGCTGCCGCCCATTGCCTAACTTACAGACCGGTTTCCAACAAGCCAACCCTTGAATCACTGAAGCAAGCAGCTGTTCACATCTGGCATGCGCCCATTGACGCAGGCAGTTTCAGCGAAGGGTGGGAGCGAGTTGGAAATCAAGCGCCTTCCAAAGACGAGTTGGTCGGCGTTGTCGAATACCTCAAGCTAACGGACTTCCCTCGGTACGTCAGCTTCACCGGCCAAGACTCCAAGGAAATTGTTCGCAAGGCCAATGAGCACTTCAAGCGAGCGTACTCCCTCGACCATCAGGGAAAGAGAGCAGAGGCTATCGCCGAATACAGCCAAGCAATCGATCTCTTCCCGCTTTTCTACGAAGCCATTGACAACCGCGCGTTCATCCACATGGAGCTCGGAAGGATCCGCGAGGCCCTGAGTGACTTCGAGCTGTCTCTACATGTCAATCCGAACGGAATGGCGGCCTTCTTTTCCAAAGGAGAATGCCTTATGAAACTTGGTGATCTCGCGGCTGCTGAGGCCATTTTTCAAGCAGGTCAGAGCCGTTTCCCCGAACAACGAGCAATCTTCACAAAGTTTCTGGAACGAATCCGCGCTTTGCAGAAAAAGGGCTAACCCTTCCATCGATGTCCCCCCTCGATTGTCTTGATGTGGGGGCCACCTCACCTATATCCAACAGTCGGAAGAGCTTGTGCAAGAGCTATATGGGCTGGTTCATGGAAAGACCACAGTATTGACGCTAAGTCTTAACCCGCAAACTCATTACGGCCTGCCTGACTTGACAACGGCGGTCAACTTGCTCGCTCCCTTTCCGGGACTAAAGGTCTTTGTCATTCAGGATGGCAATGGACGAGTTTTGGGATTTGTTCCCTTCGAAACCATGCGGGGCATAGTACGTTATCCTAAACCTAGTGTACCGCTTTGGCTTATTGAGAGCATAAATAATGGCGTTGTTGAGGAGATAAATAAGTTTCCAGGCGTCGTGACTACCGTGGTAACTGATGCAACCACCACGGTGGCCACTCTAGACAAGATGACGAGTGAGAATCTACCTATCATTGCTGTAGTGGATAAAGAAGGTAGACTGAAATCGGTTGTCTCCCGGGAACAACTTATCAGCGAGATAGTTCTGGCCGTGGGTAAATGAGCCGACAAGCGGTCAAAACAGATTTTAAAGTCATACTCAGAGGGTTGGACGGCCTTCTGGGGTTGCTGGAATTAGAAACCACAGTTTCCCAGGCGTCCCCACTTTCTGAAAACGAGGGGGTGTAAGCGGGTCCTATGTGGATCGAAAGCGCTTGAAAAGACTAAGGTTCGTGGGCAAGTAGGTAAGGATGAATCGGTGTACGGCGTCTACTCCCTGGTCGAACGGGATGTTTTACGAAAGGATGGTCTTTGACCAAGGTAACGGCGGATGATTGCGTTCCGTAGAGCAACGGCGTTCCTTATTGGCCGGTACCACTGGCTCTTCAGCAAAGCTGCGTAGGCAAACATGATACTTATTAGCTTCTTTCTCGCTACCGTCCTTCTTTTCAGCCTCATTTCACGTCGTATGGAAAAGAGCATTATCACTGCGCCAATGGTTTTCACAATAGCCGGTATGGTCGGCATGTTCGTCGTTGCAGAATCCGGTGAATTCCAGATGGAACGTAACCTGTTCTCAACACTCGCTGAAATTGGCCTTGTAATGACGCTTTTTGTTGATGCAACGCACGTTAATAGAAAAAACTTGGAAGACAATTACAAATTGCCATTGAGATTACTCGGAATTGGAATGCTGCCCACGATTCTTTTGGGAGCTGTTTTTGCGTCAGTATTGTTTCCGAAGTTTATCTATTTGGGAAGCCGGAGTCGTCGGTGCGATTCTTGCGCCGACCGACGCAGGGTTGGGACAAGTCATAGTGAACAGCCCAAAAGTTCCGCAGCGCATTCGCCATGCCCTTAATGTGGAAGCCGGACTTAACGACGGCCTCAGTGTTCCTTTCATGATGTTCTTTGTGGCTGTTGCTTTGGAAGGGACATCGGAGGGTAGATCTCTTATGGCACGTTTGATCATGGAGCAACTAGGGTTGGGAGTCGTTGTCGGTTTCGGAGTCGGAATTGTGGGCGGCTATCTTCTTGGGTTTGCTCAGATGAAAAATTGGTCCACCGGTTCCTTCCGTCAGTTGGGTTTGATAACCGTCCCGTTGCTGTGCGTTACGATCTCTGAATACGTCCATGCCAGCATGCTCATTGCAGCTTTTATAGCAGGTTTCGCCGTACAGTTCGGATTCAAGGATGCTTCTGATATCGGAGCTGAATTTACGGACGAGTGGGGCCAAATCCTGAACTATTTCGTGTTTTTTCTTTTCGGTTTACTAGTGGTGAGGAACTGGGCAGGGTTTCATCCGACTTTAATTGTTTATGCGATCTTAAGTTTGACACTGATCAGGATGATTCCGGTTAGTATAGCCTTGATGGGCACTCATTTAAGTAAGGCAACCGTGTTGTTCATGGGCTGGTTTGGACCACGAGGGCTGGCTTCTATAGTCCTTGGGCTTGCCTACTTGGAAGAAGAAGCCCATCTCCCCGGAGAAACGACAATAAAATTGATCGTGATGATGACTATTCTTTTGAGCATATTTGCGCACGGAATAAGCGCTTTACCAGGTGTGGATCTTTATGCCGGAAGTATAAAGACCCTGGATGGATCGGCTCCTGAGCTTGATCACAATTAAGAGGGCGTATTCTCGAAATGGAGCGATAGGACTACTACTTCGTTGATGGAGTCTTTCTTTGGTTGCCCAGGCCGAAAACGATGAACCAGGAAGGAGAGGATGGGCTTCTCTATAGGGAGACCAGCTGCGTGGCCGAATCTATTTTCACGATGGAGAGGAGTCCGGTTTTGTGGCCGGGAAGTCATGATTGCCGTGTCCGTAGAGGTCTACTCCCCGGTTGACCGGGATGTATGGGAATTCATGCACAGAACACAATACGAATGACAAATGGCGATCTGCGCCTGTCATGGTCGTGCAAGTGACAAAGACGAGGTTTATTGGACAATCCGGTTACTGAGCGTGTTGCCGCACGGTGGAAACAATTGGGAATCCCCGCAGCCGGATAAGTCACTCCTCAAAGGAGCCTTTGATGAAATTCTATGAAGAGCCACCACATTATGAGAAGACAATCCTCTCTGATTTGCAGGGTGCCTGGGGTAACCTGCGTCAGGCGGTGGTTGAGAATCATCCGTTTCCGGGGTCTGACAAGCTCCTCTTTCACATTGACGAGGCAATGAGCTGGGAAAGTGTTCGTAATTTGAGCCAGATGCGGAACACACTGCTTCTCATTCAGAATCTTGCCAACACGAACAAGGCACCGGACGAGGTTATGAAGTGGATCGAGGACGTTGTAGAGACGCTGAAAGAGGCACTGGAACTAGGGATCAACTGATACGACGACCTGACCGGCGGAGTGTCTTCAGTACGAGGGTATTCTTCTCTCACGGCGCTCTGGCACTTTCGGATAGACGGCACAAAGATTTCAACCGCATGGCTTAAGTCTGAACGGAACGTGAGCTGTGAATAAACAAATTAGAATTTGGATTGAAGAGGTAAGCAACGGGAAAACAATCATCTTTTCCAAGGATGTAAAGACCATCCCTGTTCTTATTGACCGAATTGTGCGAAATCTGGCTCAACTGGACGTGATTCAATTTATCAAAGTGCGTCCCGATTTCCTTGCGGCCTCCAACGAGATCAAAGGCGGATCGAGAGATCCCGTGGCTGAGCCGCATCATGCGACGGCCATCGGAGTTTCGCTACTACTGGATTTCCAGTTCAAGGTTTTGCAGTTCTATGAGATCGCTGCCGCACGGAAGGGCTATGGTCAGAAAATGGTAGCCGCCGTCTTGGATGGCCTACCACAGGACTGGGAGGTTTGCATAGTGATGGACTGGAGCGGTGGCTTTTGGCAAAAGATGAGAGCCAAGTACCCTACGGTCAACTGGAACTTCATGTAGAGGAGGCTTTCTCATGGCCCACATAAATAGACTTAAGGGAAGTTCAGTGAATCCTGCGGACATAATCTTCGGAGCCAAGGCAATCATTAGCGGCATGTTTCGCAAGAACGAAGAAGACACAGAGATAGATGACTCTTACTTCATGCCGATGCTCAAGACGTGTATACACACCACGGTCGAAAACGTGCGGCAAGCAGGTCTGTCAGAATCCGAGATAACTGCGATTCACGATGCGTTATACCAGCATTGCCTCGATCTGTACATAAAGGGTTGGCTGGCACATGCACGTGAAGATGAAACGGACATCGACGAGGAAGTCGAAGCCGAAGACGCTACGGAATCTTTCCTTTCCTTCTATGAGGGAGACGAAGACTGATAGATCTTTCGATCAGTCCGCACATCCCACGCACTCGGGAGTGGTCCTACCGGCTCACTTGCTTCGGTGAATGATGAGCCTTTTCCTTTGAGATCGGGAGGAGACCATGAGCAGCAAAAAGAAGTACGATTCTTCTTGGGATAGGGGGAACGAGAAACTCTGGGAAAGGAAACACAGGGAATGGCGGAAACGGGAATGGATTGAATGGTTCAAGACGCACCTGTCATTTCCCTTTGATGTGGAACGGAAAGAAGACACCGGCGGCGCCTGCTTTTGTCCGGAGGTGCGGATTCAGCCGTTCCGATTGGGGCACAAGATGACCGTTTTGTCCATGGACGAGGAATATGAAGACGACTTGTACGGAGTCTTTGTCGAGGTGCGGGAAGAAGACAACATCGGATATGTCCCTCTTGCAGACACTGAGGTGGTCTCACGGGACGATAAGAACTTCTGGCCGGTACGAGAATACGCTGTCTGGTTTGCGAACAGATGAAGTGGTGAGACACTGATGGGTGTCCCCACTTTGTCCCCACTTTTTGAAAACAAGGAGGTTCAAGCGGGTTCTTGTGGGATCGAAAGGGCTTGAAAAGACTAAGGTTCGTGGGCAAGTAATTGATAAGATTAATACGACTCCCGGCTCTCACGGCGGAGACAGGGGTTCGAAACCCCTTGGGATTACCAGCTTCCAGAGGTGGCTTCCTGGTTGTCACCGCCCATTTTCACCGTAAAGGTTTCCCCCGCTTTTCCTGTCACTTTGATTTAGCCTGTCTGGGGCAGAAGAAAAAGAGAAAAAGGGGACATTCTACTTTTTCGTGTTCGCTTGTGGCCGGCCACGAGGCCGGAGCGTGAATTCGTGACTCATTGATTGGGCGCGCGGTATTGTGCTACCGGAACTCGATGCAGTGCAGATCACCCGTCCGACTGACGGTCGAAAAGAAGAATGGTCCGTTTAGCTCCCTAGCAAAAATGTCAGGTCAAAACTCAACTATTACAGCTTAGCCAGGTAACGAAACAGGAAAAACAATGTTCCCCCAAGGAATGTGGTTACAGGAAGAGTCAATATCCAGGCCAAGGCGATTTCCCGAAGAGTTCTGTACCTCAACCCTACACCATTGGCCACCATGGTCCCGGTTACCCCTGAGGACAGGACATGCGTTGTGCTAACCGGCAAACCCAAGACTGCCGCCAAACCTATAGTCGTCATTGCCACCAGCTCTGAGGACGCCCCCTGTGCGTAAGTCAAAGGGCTCTTTCCGATTCTTTCACCGACAGTAACCACCACTCTTTTCCACCCAACCATCGTTCCGAGGCCGATAGCAGTGGCAACGAGTAGAATTACCCATGCCGGTGCGTAATCTGTCATCCTTCTGAGCTGAACTCTCACCCCCTTCATTGCCGATTTTTCAGCATCAGAAAAGTCCGAGACGGCAGAGCGTTCCATGTCTTTAATGTGATCTTCTAGTAGGAGAATTTTTTTGCGGAATTGAGACCGTTCCTCAGGGCTCACCGTTGCCAGCCGGTCGTGTTGTTCCATGAAAAGGGCAACTTCTTCAAGTTCCTGCGAGATTGGGCGGGATAGCCCTGGAGACCAACCCATGACCCTATACTCTATCTCCAAGTCTTTGGCCCTGACATGGCCGAGCATTTCGCCCTCTTTGTGCTCGATCACCTTGGCCATTTGCGCCAATGAGTGAACCACGTCCCCCGTGCGTTTCGTTCCATATTCGGGATTCAGAGCAAAATGAGCGGGGAGAGTTCCAATGAGAATTATCATGATAAGCCCCACTCCCTTTTGCCCGTCATTGGAGCCATGCGACAGGCTGACCCCCGCAGAGGTAAACACCAGAACAGTCCGAACCCAGGTTGGGGGCTTGCTGCCTGTTGGGGGCTCGTACAACCGGGGGTCACGAACCCAAATTCGGCATAGATGGAGCGCCAAGGCGGCCAGAGCAAAACCTACCAGAGGTGAAATGAGTAGAGCTAGTGCTACTGCCCTGACATTGCCGGTGTTTATGCCCCTAAGAAGGGGCTCACCATGCATCGGGGCATTGGCAAGTCCGACCCCTATTATTGCTCCCATTAGCGCATGGGAACTGGAGGCTGGAATGCCTCTATACCAGGTCCCCACGTTCCAAGTTATTGCCGCGATAAGGATAGCAAAGATCATGGCAGTGCCGGCTCTTGATCCGACATTGACCAAGAGGTCCACCGGGAGCAAATGCACTACTGCAAATGCTACCCCCACACCGCCAACGTATACTCCGACAAAGTTGCAAATACCCGAAAGAAGTACGGCTCTTCTTGGGCTCAGGGAGTTGGTATAGATTACGGTGGCTACGGCGTTGGCGGTATCGTGAAATCCGTTTACCGCCTCAAATGCGATAGAGACCATGACCGCTGCGAGCAAGCATATCAAGGTGGTGGATGGCAAACGAAGGAGTTCAAGCACTTCCATCGCTTAAAGGTTCCTTAGAAACCAAACAGACCTGAGTTCTCCCATTGATGGATTTTAACCGTCCCAGGTCTATAGTCAGGAGACCTGATAACAGTCAAGCGGAAAATTTGCCTCTGGTTTGAATGGCTCTGGGGATGGATCAGAATAAGAATATTCCGGGTCATAATACTTTTTCCTGTTCGTGCGCGGCTGGCCTTAGGGCCCGAGCGTCAATTCGAGCCCTCGTCCGAGCGCGGTACGCCTCTGACAGCGCTCGATCGCATACGGGGTGCGCCAGACGGCCCTTTCCGTCTTCCAAGACGAAAACGCACTATACCTCCAGCTTCACAAATGGTAAGTAATCCTGGGGCAGGTCAGGTCTGGTGCCTCATTTTACCCGAACCGAGGGATGGGCTGCTCAAATGGAAGTTGTCGGCCCATAGCCTTCCCGGGCCTTATACTTGAGAGAATGGGCAAAGCGGAGGAGGGCCATATAGTGATGGATGACGAAAGCTCCTTGATAAACGATATTCAGGGGGACTTGACCGATGCAGAGATCATGGAGAAATATCAGTTGTCCGCTGCGAAGCTACGCAGAAGACTTCTCCAACTGATGAGCGACAGTGCGGTCAGTTCTGCCGATGTCTACTGGAGGCCCATACTCTACGACTATGACGTTAGCAACGGAGATAAGAGGGCCACACCACGTTACCCTCTTGCGCTCCTCTTGCCTGTGAATGAGATGGGTTCGCCGGATGCGACTTCAGGTTACCTCATCGACATCAATGAAAAGGGCGGTTGCGTAAAGGGCATAAGCCCATCTCTAGGGGCGAAAGTCGCTTTGAGAATTGAACCTGGGCCACTAATTTCAGCCGATGAGATAATACTTGAGGTGGCTTTTCGCTGGGTAGAGCGCGTGGGCGACTCTGATTTTCTGGCGGGATTTGAGATACTGAGCATTTCTCAACGAGACTCTATGCTGCTTCGCGAATTGATTCGAACGATAGTCCGAACGCCGTGATAAGTGTCTCTCGGTGACAGCGCGTCGGTATGGGCGCAATCCTTGGCTCAGGCCACAAAATTGCAGTCATGGTGGAAATCTGATCAGGCTTAATTGAGCCATACTGACCCTACTATTGTGGCATGTGGGTCGTTTAGACCATTATAACTCATTGAAAGTAAAGCTTGTTACTAACGCCAGCCTGGTTTCCGGCCTATCTGACCCTTTCTGATTGTTCATGTCACTTCCCAGCCCCACCGTCGACGGCCGCATGAGGATTCCATATATCGGGCGGATTCTGATTTCTGTCTTCGTGAGCCCACCTTGAGACACGATGGCACGAAAGTTGCCTGCGAGTGAACAAAAGCCTCGTTTTACAATTTTGTAAGGCGGTGTTTTCACGATTCCTCGGCGGGTAAGCCTTCGGGCATTGTTGAACCACGACAACTGGCATCGGATGTGTATCAGCATCTGAAAGACCATAGTGGTCACGAGCAAGGGAACCTATTCCCAGGTTTTCACGAATCAGCGCTCGAAAGGAGGAACCATCGCGATAACCCGTATCTCAGATTTTGGTGCCTTTACCGATCAGTTCATATCCGGCTCAGAGGCTGAGACATGAGCCGACTTTAGCGGCCTCGATTCACGAAAGAGGTCGCAGCCTAAAAAACCGATCAAATCACCAAGTAGGGAGGCACAACCATGAAAAAGCTAGCTCTCGTTTTGGTTATCGTGTTGCTGGCCTGGCCGGCTTACGGTGACGGAGAGGATCAAATGGTAGTGGGCATGGTTAACAAGGCCTTAGATTTCTTCAAGGCCCAAGGGAAGGATCAAGCCTTAAAGATTGTCAACGCCTCAGCAGGACCTTTGAGGAAGGGCGCACTTTACTGCTTTGCTATGGACTTCAAAGGGCGCTTTATCGCGCACCCGGTTCAGGAAGACTTGCGTAGTCAGGATGCCTGGGAACTTCAGGACGCGAAGGGCAAATTCATAACCCAGGATTTCATCAAGGTCGCAAAGGAACAGGGCCAGGGCTGGTGTGAATATTGGTGGATCAGGGTGAACGAAACGGCGCCCACGCTAAAGAAGACATACATCAAAAGGGTACCGGGTGAGGACATTTTGATTGGCGCCGGGTATTACGTCAAATAGTTTCATCCGCCGTTTGTACACCGGGGCTGAAAAATGGTTCATGGCCCAAAGTAAGGCGCCTGCATGGGAACGCCCCTTAGGGACTGCGCAGATTCTCGCAGGCGTCCTATTCCTTCCTTAGATGATTATCAAGTTTGCTCCTGACCCATGCTAAGTTGTGGCTCGACATTGCGAGGCCCAGAGATGAGTCAAGAGGGAAATTCCCCCGTTTTGGGGGCCCTTATCTTTCTTCTTTTCCGGTAAGAATCAGGGGACCCCGCGAAATGCGGGGACCAATCTTACCGCTTTGCCTGCCAATTCTTATCGTTGTCGTCCCTCACGTCCGGAAGTAATGAATTCCTGCTTCTTGGGCAGCTTGTCTATAACTGCCTTCGGCAGATGGAAGTTGGTCTCCAACAAATAAGCCGGTTGACTGGCAAGGACCGTGCTGAGGCTTATTTCCTGGTACTCGCCACTATTGAAGACGAGGAGGAGTTCAGCGGGACCGCCACCAACG
>JBKQMK010000580.1:0-4592 GCA_052146735.1 Desulfomonilaceae bacterium
TGGCCTGCCCCCGTTTTATGTACCACTTGTTAAGTTAGAGGTATAGTACCATGACCTCCTGGGATAGGGAAAGGATCTCCTGGTGTAGTATGGAGGATCCACGTTGTGAGTATGGCCTCAGGAGCAGGCGGACGATAGTTCAATGAGCTGTGTGGTCTGAAGGTGTTGTATTCCTTGCGCCACCGTTCGATGAGTACTTGGGCCTCCCTGAGGGTGTAGAAGATCTCTCGATCGAGTAGTTCGTCTCTGAATTTACCGTTGAAGCTTTCGCAGTAGCCGTTTTCCCAAGGGCTACCGGGTTCGATATACAGGGTTTTTACCCCTGTGCTTTCAAGCCATTGGCGCACAGCCAGGGCGGTGAATTCCGAGCCATTATCCGATCTGATGTGCTCAGGAGGACCGTGGGTCACGAAGAGCTCCGTGAGGCAATGGAGCACGTCATCGGAGCTGAGCTTTCGCTCAACCACAATGGCGAGGCTCTCTCGACTGAATTCGTCGATAACCGTCAGATAAGTAAAGAATATTGTCATTATAGAGGTGGTTGCAAAACATCTTTTTAGTAATAAGCATGCGATATCGCGCATGAAATAAGTTCTTGTACTTTCGATATTTCTTGTATATGTATCTTATCGGAGATAAGTCCGGTGAGTGAACGTGTAGCGTACCCAAGAGATGAGCAGTGGAGGCAGATTCGATCCCTTATTCCAAAGGCTCCTGTCGGCACGTACCGACAACCTTGGAGACTGAACTGAAGGCCCCGGGAGGCTAAGGTCGCGCCGCCACATTCAAAAGGCGATGGTGCTGTACCTTAAACCCATAAAGAAAGACGCCCGGAATGACTGACCTCCACACCCCTCGGTGCCGACGTAGGCAGTGTAAACTGGACGTCGAGATTGGGCGATTAGAGTCGTTGGAATACCCCGCCTTGCCCCGCATTGGAGACATGGACTCCTTACCCGGTGATTTGAGCGGATGTCTGTACGATCCCGTGGATATGCAGTAAGTTTCAGCCCGACCATTGGAAAAAAGATTTCTCGAAGAGTGGCCGTCAACTTCTTCAGGTGCTTTGGCTCAATCAGGATTGTTCTCTAAGTCCGTCCACGCGATATAGGACGACCCGCTGCTCAATACCCTTGAGATAACACTGCCTTGCCTCCTCCACCAAAAGCTCCCCGCCGAGGTCACGAAAAACTGCGGGGGGCACGAGGACCTCACCGCCTTTGGCCTGTGACTGAATCCTAAAAGCCAAATTTATGGGACTTCCTACCGCCCCGTATTTCTTGCGTTTTTCTGAGCCTATGTTGCCGACAATTAGCTGACCGCTGCTTATACCGATCCCCATTTGAAGTTCAGGGAGGCCCAGCTCCAGATTGCCTCTGTTTAATCCCGCCATGGCTTTCTGCATCCCCAACGCGCAGGCCACGGCCCGCATGCAGTGGTCCGGAACGAAGGTTGGCGCTCCAAAGAATACAAGTATCCCATCTCCGGTGAATTCGTCGATCATGCCCCCATGTTTCATTATGATATCCGTCATTTCCTCCAGGTAACGGTTGATTGTTTCCAACACCTGTCCGGGGCCCAATAATTCGGTTGTGCGTGTGAAATCACGAATATCCGACACGAGAATGGTTATCTCCCTCAACTCACCCCTAAGCTCTACGCCTCCTGGGGATTTCAGAATCTCGTCGACGACCTCTGTGCTAAGGTAACGGCCAAAGGTGTCCCTGATAGAGTCAAGGCTCCTGTGCTCCTGCACCATGCTATTGAATCCTTCTCCGAGCCACGCCCCCAGTTCTTTGAGGAGATGGTCTCTTTCCGTCGCTTCCAGCGCTGTTAGGATGGAATCAATATTCTCGATATAATCGAGACAAGCTACTTTTATTCCCACGTCTCTTCCGAGCCTTTCGGAAAGAAACCACTTGTGTTGCAGAATATGCATCCAGAGCTCCGCGGCGAGTTCTGACTCGAATTTGCAGCCGCTGTGGCCTACCATCCAGCTCGTATATTCTCCCGAAATCGGAATATCAGTCACTTTTTCCATGACGCCCTCACTTTCACGCAGGCGGATCGTTTGCCCGCTGTAGTTCTCTTTGCTCGCCAGTTGGCCGGCCTCACCCCGTCTTTCATACAACGGAGGAACATTTTTCCGTCAAACCGCGGCCCCCTCACTGTCTCCACGCAGGTGAGGGCCGGACGTTATCCGGGGTTAGCAGATCCATCCCGATTTTTCAATGTCGTTCGAGGGCTTGGCACATACTCCTAATTCCCGACCCGGACATTTCCTTGAACTCCGGTGCCGATTCCTCACATACTTGTCTGTTGACAAACAGACCATTTGCGTAGGGCCGAGGGGCGTGTCCACTCGCTGGCTCGCTTAGTCGTCAAAACCGAATTACGCATCGGAAAGGATTTCGTTGTTCAATCCTCCCTGACTATGATAAATATCGGAATTGTCTATGGCCCTTGGTACCTAATTAAACACGACTAGGTTCACGATTTGTGAAGATAAGATGGCTTTTTTGTTAATTAACTTCCAGTATGGAATGGGCAGTTTTAAGCGGGGCCGTACGTCATTATTGGTTGAAAGGTCCCCATTCCCTAAGTCGGCGGTCTGTCGGCAATCTCCTCCAAGGGCAGATCATCCCCTTTTTCTTATCGCCACCCGGTCAAGCGTTGTCTTAAAGTGGCCGTCGCACTCGTCGGAGTCAAGCTCAGGAAGGGCTGCTGCCGACGATTGACTCCCCGAGTGATGTAATGAGAGCAACCTGGAACAATCACCTGTGCCCCTGTCTCATATAATACCCCGGGGCCTAAAGCATTTTTCGTCAACAATTGTCCATGGTGCACCTGGAACTCCTCCCCAGACCGCCAAGGACCCGAAGGTCGAAATATGGCCTCTCCTCAACGGCCGTAACGTGGCATTCCCCCGGCGAGCACGGGTGACCTGGCTGCATGCACGGACAAGAGCGGCCTGAGGCGACGACTCCTCAAACCTGTCCCCTGTCCCACCCCGGCGCTCGAAGACCGGTCTCGTGAACAATTCCCCATGGTGTCCTCAATCCTGCGGGACTCCGGGATTGCAGGAAGAAGAGAGGGCACGAATCAGGAAGCGACTAATCAAAAACTAATTTTCAGTGAACGAGGGCCTAATACTACTCAGGTACGCAGAAACAGTGCGAGAAGAATGTAATGTTGCAACTCAATTTAGCTTATGGGGCGAACCATGGTTCCAGAATGGCTTTTATGTGATTTCCATATCCACACCACCGCGAGCGATGGTACATGTAGCCTCGAAGAGGTCATCGATCTGTACGGAAAGCACGGATTCGATGCAATTGCGATAACGGACCACGTTCTGGACTCCGGGACCACTGAACTTCTGCAACAAGAAGGTCTTAAATCGTGGGCCATTTCTAAATCGTCGTTCCCCGACTATCTTCACACTCTGTGGCGCCTAAAACAAACGGCGTGGACAAGACATCGTATGGTGCTCATACCTGGGACCGAGGTTACCAATAATTCAGGGCAATACCACATACTTGCCCTTGACATAAAGGAATATATAAGCCCCGATCTCCCCGTCGAGAAGATAGTTCAAGAAATCCACAGTCAGGAGGGTGTCGCTGTAGCGTGTCATCCTCATCACAAGGAAGGAGTGGAATATCAACCGGTATATGCCCACTTATGGCACCACCATCAACAGTATCAAGACTTGTTTGACGCATGGGAAGTGGCCAACAGAGATAGCCTGTTTGATGTCATCGGGCTCAGAAAATTCAACTATATAGCCAATTCCGATTTCCACCAAGAAAATCATGTATTTTCTTGGAAATCCATGATCAGGTCGGAGAGGAATTGCGAGGCGATTAAGGACGCGATACGTCGTAACAAAGACATAGCCCTCTATCTTTACCGTGACCGCACATAGGCTATGTATGCGGAGTTTCACAAGGTTTCCGGCGGTCCATTGCCATTTCTTCTATCGAGGCGAATTTCGACAAATCCCTTGATTCTGCGGCTACGTATCAGAGATGACGTTGCGCAGTTAATTCATTCAGGTGAACGATGACACTCGTGACCTCAGAAAGCTGCAACAGGCCGGAGAATCATCGGGCGAGACCTTATGGTGCGAGACACGCATCCAGTCAAGTGGCCCTATATGGAGGCAGTGAATGCCGGTCAACTCTGTGACGGAAAGACTTTTCGGCCTGATTCATGGAAACAACCTGATCTATAATACCTGCTGGGAAGATCCGCGGATCGATCGTGTCGCCTTGAACCTGACTCCTCAGGACCGGATAATGGTCATAACCTCCGCGGGCTGCAATGCCCTCGATTATGTGTTGATGAACCCTGAGCGCGTCTATGCCGTGGATATGAACCCCAGACAGAATTTCCTGCTTGAATTCAAAATTGCAGGCATTCGATCTTTATCATTAGACGATTTTTTCTCACTGTTCGGCAGCGGCTATTCACCCTGGTCCAAAGAGATCTATCAAGACACGCTCCGCAATCAACTGTCACTCGATGCGCAGAAATTCTGGGACAAGAAAATCTCTTATTTCTCGGGCAAGGGCTGGCGATCGTCGTTT
>JBKQMK010000581.1:0-16291 GCA_052146735.1 Desulfomonilaceae bacterium
GGCTTCGAGTTCGGCAACGCGTCCACGTAGCATTACAAGCTCACTTAGGAGGTCTTCTCTTGTCCTCGTATCATCGGTCATCTGGCTCCCTCAACTAACATTAGCTGGAATTATGCGGTGGTCTTGCCATTTCCGCGGTCTTGGTGCCAGTGAGAGGGCAAGGAATGGTTCCGCCGACCCCGAAAATGTGCCCCTATCTTCTCGTCCAATGACCTGGAAACAGTTGCCCGTAGGTAACCTCTACCCCGGCTTCGCTGACGGCCGGGCGCTCGGAGAAGAAAAATGCCGACGATCCCAAGTTGGTGGCCAAATTCATAAATAATTTCCTGAAGAACCATTATTCTGTTGCTCTTTATAGCTTTGCCTTGTCCGCCCTGTGCAGGTTTTAGGTATTCCCGCTATGTGGAGACAAGGCTATTTGAGCGCAGGGTGCTCTCAATAGAATGCGATCCAGTCCGACACGGGCTCCAATATGCCCTGCGCAGGATTCGATTTCAAGATACGTGCAATGGGAAATCTGTTTTCCTTAATGGTCAACGGTGGTGTGATCCCCCGGTGTCGAAGTCCTTTAGCGACTTGAGGACCTTTGTGAGCCCTTCCCCATTAAGTTCTTCCGCGGCATCCGCTTTTTTCAGGCATTCTACAAAAATCTTACCCGCTGTGAATGCGACGATATAGGGCAGAGGCCGACAGGAATGAGACTCTCCGGCTTTATTCTTATGATCCGCGGCGTTGCGAATCTCCCTCAGCACCATGAGTGCATTCATGAACACTGATCCTTGTTATCTTTAGAGAAGGCAGAGAAACAACGGCACGGAACACGTTTCTCATCAACGTGAATTAGTTCTCTCCCGCGTCAACCATCAACAATCTTCTTCATTGGGCTCCACCTCGCCTTCGCCTTTCCTCTGGGCGTGTTTTCAGCTTTCGTTGTGCCCCGAAACCGCGGGGCATTGGGGTTGCTATTACGCCCACTCCGCGCATTTTGTTCTGAGCTTGAATCTCTGCATTTTGCCCGTGGCTGTCTTCGGCAACTCAGCGATGAACCGGATGTCCCAGGGTATCTTGAACTTCGGCAGCTTGCCGGCAAGGAATTTCAACAGCTTTTGCGTGAGTTCCTTCTCGGCGGCAGGGTTGCATCCCTTTTGTAGGACGGCATACGCGAACGGTTTGATCAGACCCTCCACCTCGCGGCCCACCACAGCGCACTCGCTGATCGCTGGGTGCTCAAGGAGCGCATATTCGATCTCCACGGGCGAGACCCACAAGCCACCGACCTTGAGCACGTCGTCGCCTCTGCCCTGGTAGGTGAAGTACCCGTCCTCCTGGCTGCACATGTCGCCTGTTCTGAACCAGCCGTCGCCGAGGATCTTCTCCTGGTTGTCTTCGGGCCTGTTCCAGTAGCCCGGAGTGATGCTGGTCCCGCGGATCAGTAAGTGACCCATTTCGCCCGCTGGTGTTTCCTTGCCCTCGTCATCGACTATTTTCGCCTCATATCCCGGCACCAGGCGTCCGGACGTACCTTCTTTGATCTCTCCCGGCCGGTTGGAAATGAAGATGTGGAGCGCCTCGGTCGAGCCGATGCCATCGAGGATTTCCAGCCCGGTTTTCGTCTTCCATTGCCTGAATACTTCGGGCGGAAGATCTTCCCCTGCAGACGCGCACAAGCGCACCCAGTCAAGCTCTAGCGCGTTCATTTTCTTCAACATGGAATTGTATTGGGTCGGCACTCCGAAAAAGACCGTGGGGCGGTATTTCTGCAAGGTCTCTATGACCAGCTCGGGAGTAGGTCTCTCGGAGAGAAGAACCGTCGACGCGCCAAACCTGATGGGAAAGGTGAGGCTGTTGCCCAGCCCGTATGCGAAGAAGAGCTTGCTTACTGAAAAGCACACGTCCTCTTCGGAAATCCGGAGGACATGTTTCGCGTACGTATCTGCCGTATAGAGCATGGAAATCTGCTTGTGGGGCGTCCCTTTTGGCTTGCCCGTGCTACCCGAACTGTAGAGCCAGAAAGCAATGTCCTCAGGCCGAGCCATGTACGGATCCATTACACACGAGGCACCTCGCAACATCGCCTCAAACCCTTGGTCCGGGAACACGGTTTGCCGAAGATGGTCCGTTGCTATTCCAGCTGCCTTGGAGTCTGCCGTGGTTACCAGAACCCGTGCCTCACTGTCCTGGAGCAGGTATTCATAGTCGTATTCCTCCAGCATGGTGTTCACCGGGACCGGCCACGCGCCCAGCTTGATGCTCCCCAGGAACGAGTAGACGAACATGGGGGAGTCTGGAAGCAACATCATCACCCTCTCCGTGGGCCGGACTCCCATGTCCCGAAGCAGGTTGGCAAACCGGTTGGTGTTTTGTTCCAGGTCGCTGTAGGCGACTCTTGCGTCTCCACAGTAGATCGCAACTTTGTTCCCCCGTATGGAGGGGTTATCACCGATGAGTTCTGCCGCCACGTTGAAGGTCTTCTCAGTCCCTTTGACGGTCATTTCTCTGATCTCCTTGGTTTTGTTGCTCACCTTCTTCCTTTTTGACCTTCGATAACGGTCTACCGCCTGTTGTGATCCCCTCGGATGACCGCACGCCGCGAGCAAGAGAGGGGCACAAAGCGCGTTGCAGGACCCTAGAATGGGAAACTGGGTCATTCACTTCACTCCACTGGGCCTCCAAAAGAGTGGCTTTCAGGGACAATGCCGTGGTCTTGGGGAGAAGACCGTCAACCACGTCGTCACCTTGGCGAAAGCCGGGGTCCGGAGAATGGGAAAAGCCTGGATTCCCGCCTGCGGCGGAATGACGGAGACCTTCTGCATCAGCAGAATGCGGCTTGGATCTTGACCATTGACCGGTTACCCTTTTTCGCTCAGCGTCGCGGGCCTTCTGTATCATTGTCGCATCGTACTTGGTCCGGAATTATGCGGCGCTCTTGTACATTTTTCGCACGTTAGGGCGGCTTTCAAGCAACTGGGGTATCGGACCCGGCCCCCTTCAAGGCTTCGCTGCGCCGAGTGGAGGCCACGTGCTTCCACAGGACCAGGATAGCCACCATGACAATCAACGCGACAAGACCGTTTACGCCACAGATTCGACCCGGACTCCACTTTAGGCTGAGGCAAAGACCTCCCAACACCGGGGCGACCATCGAGCCAATCTTGCCGATGGCGTACGCCCAGCCGACTCCTGAGCCCCTTATGTCAAGCGGGTAGGAAATAGTACCAAGCGCCACGGTGCCGGCGTTGGCGCCAAATATGAAGAAGCCGCAAACAACGGACACAATGACTATGACCGGAAATGAACTGCCCGCAAAATGTCCGAAGACCAGGAAGCTGAAAAACGCAAGAATGAAGGCAAGTGTCAAGGTCACGAACGGATTGAATTTGTCCATCAACCGACCGATGGTGATAATTGCCAGGGCCGAGCCGAAGTTGATGCACGCAAAGGCAAAGCTGTACTGCTGGACCGTAGCACCACTCTCGCGTAAGAAGGTGGGCGCCCAGGCGAGCAGTATCCATATCAGGTAGAAGCTCCCGAAAAAGGCTACCCACAACAGCAACGTGGTAAGTGCTCGGCCTTCCAAGAAGAGGTGCTTGACTGGCACACCAGGAAGCTTCTGTTCGGTCGAGTAAAACTCAGCATCCGGGTCACGTGCCAAAGTTGGCGAGATCCGGGAGATTATTTTGTGGATTCGCTCTTTATCTTTCCCCTGTCGAACCAGAAATTCAAGCGATTCGGGCAAAAAAAGCATGACTAGGAGGCCGATCACCAAAGGCGCGATGCCACCGACAATGAAGAGCGACTGCCAGCCATAGTGTGGAATCAGATACGCGGCTGAAAGCCCCATAATCAGTGCACCAACAGCCATACCCGCCCACATCGTCGTGGTAAGGGTTGCACGCATGCGGCTTGGCGCGTATTCGCAGCCGAAAGCAAGTGCATTCGGAATGGCTCCCCCCAACCCCACTCCAGCGAGGAAACGGAACAGCGCCAGTTGCTCCACACTGGTAATCCATGCGGTCACCAGGGTAAACACACCGAAAATGAGAGCGGAAATCAACAACATTAGCTTGCGTCCCCAACGATCCGCCAACATGCCCAAGATGATCGCGCCCACCAGCGGTCCGACTAGACCGGCGCTCACTGCCAGGCCCAGAGCGGCAGGGCTCGTCTTCAGGGTCTCCGCTATTTTGGGCAGCGCCACACCAATCATTGTCAAATCGAAGCCGTCGAGAAACACCACAAGAAAACACAGGGAACAGATCCCTATCTGATAGGATGTGAATGGAGTGGTGTCAAAAACTTCCCTTACGCTGACGGTTCTGCTCGCCATGTTTGCACCTCCTCAAAGTTTTAAGGGTTTAACGTTCAGAATCATGGTGACGGGATTACGACTGTGCCTAGCTCCACCACCGCTTCGTATCAGTTATGCTCCTTATTCCCCGGCGAAATCGTGCATGGTTGGCACGTTTTCGGGCTTGGCGTCAGCAAGCGGGGTGGCCGCGTCCATGATGAAGCCCCCATCCACAGCACAGACATCTGTAAGCATCAATGCGATTTCAAGTGAATGACATTTCATCACAGCGGTTCCTGCCGTTTCGGGTAAATCCCCTACGCTACGAACATCACGGCCTGACTGCATTCCAGAGACCAGCCCGAAACGTCGATCAGCCATGCCCGAGTCGTGGTCGCATATTTGACAGCGCATTGGTATGAGGTCCTGACTCTGAATTAGTTTGGCGACAGAATTTGCGGCCAATGGAGAGTGAGGTCAAGGTTCCTCTCTATCGACCTTTCGTTGATATGAGGATGCAATAGACCTACACGTCAAAAAACTGCTTCTTGATCTCGCGTTTCAGGATCTTACCGGTGGCGCTTTTAGGCATTTCGTCCACCACGACGTATTCTTTAGGCACTTTGAAGGGGGATAATCTTGTCTTCAGCAAGAGCTGAAGTTCCTCCAAGTCTATTCTCTGCCCAGGCCGGTGCTCGACAATTGCGGTCACACGCTCGCCCCACTCCGCGTCAGGAAGCCCTATAACAGCGCATTCTTGCACTTCCGGCATGGTATAGATTAGCTCTTCCACCTCACGTGGGTACACATTTTCCCCCCCCGTTATGATCATGTCTTTGAGTCGATCTACGATGTAAAGGTAGTCGTTTTCATCAAAGACACCAATATCCCCGGATCGAAACCAGCCATCTCCCCAGAACGCGTTCTTTGTGTCCTCCGGATTATCCAGGTACCCCTTCATGACGATATGTCCGCGGATACAGATCTCGCCTTCCCGGCCATCCGGCACCCGGTGCCCATCAATGTCCCTGAGTTGCACCTCCACACCGGGGACGGTAGTCCCCACCGAGCCCGCAACATGCCGGTACTCATGGTTCCAAGTCACCGGCATTGCTTCGGTCATGCCGTAGCACTCGTATATCGTGAGACCGCTCAGTGCCTTCCACTGGCGGACTATCTCACCGGCCATGCTGGCCGCGGCAGAAAAACAGTACCGGACTTTTCCCAACCTTTCTTTCAGTCGGTCGACAGTCAGTAAGCGCGTATAGACAGTGGGCACAGCGAAAAATTTTGTTACGCGGCCTGCGCTCGTGGCCTCCAGAAGGCGGTCAAGATCGTACTTTGGAAGAATCTCGACGCATCCACCGCTAAGAATTGTGGCGTTCATTATGTGGATCTGGCCGAAAACATGGTTAAAAGGCAAGAAACAGAGACCCCGGTCGGTTTCGGACGAATGCTCGCAGAAGGCGACGATATGACTGGAGAGATTGATATTTTCGTGACTCAGCATGACCCCTTTTGGAGTTCCGGTGGTGCCGCCGGTATAAAGGACCGCAGCCGTATCTGTCCGGTCCCTGTCCACTGCTTTGAAGGACCCCGTGCCCAAGTCGAGAACTTGTTGCAGCGATAAATCGCCCTGCGGGCAGATGGTTCTTTCTATGCCTGCCGATCCCCGGAGGTTTCTCAGGTCCTCCAGCTTATCATCCGTGGTAAAAATAGACCTTGGTTTTGAGTGGTTGAGCAGCAGAGTTAGTTCATCGCCTCTCAGGACACTGGATAGCGTGATGGCCACGGCGCCAGCCTTAAGCACACCGAAATAGAATGCGAGCCAGTCGGTGGAGTTCGGGGCACAAAGACCGATTCGGTCCCCGGGTCGAACCCCCAACTTGATAAGCCCTGTTGCTATACGACTAGAGCGGTCACTGAGTTGTCCGTAACTCGTCTCTACCCCGGCTTCGCTAATGGCCGGTCGGTCGGGGAAAAAGAGCGCGGATCGTTCCACGTTGGTAGCCAAATTCATGAATTGTCTCCTGGAGAGGCGTCATTTTGTTGCTGTTCACGGTTTGAGTATGTCCACAGGGTTTCCGGGCGCACAAGGCGTTCGTGCCATTCAGGATACCAGACGGTTGAAGTGCCGGAGTTTCTCAATAAAATTCGATCCAGCCCGACACGGGGTCGAATATCCCCTTGGCAGGATTCGATTTCAGGATCCGGGCAATGGGAAATCGATTCTCCTTGATAGTTAATGGCGGCGTAAGGCCCCCAGTGTCGAACCCATTTAGGGAACGGAGAACCTTTGTGACTCCTTCCCCGTTCAACTGTCCGGCGGCATCAGCCTTCCTGAGACATTCCACAAAAATTTTCCCCGCAGTGTATGCCACGATATAAGCCAGAGACCGGTCCCTCACTTCAGGATGGTTTTTGGCGGAGTAGGCTCTAAGCTTGTTTATCATCGGCACGTCATCCATCCACCAGTAGGCGTAAGGACTCACGGCCAAGAACGTTGGCCCATCAGGCCCCAGTGCCTCCACGACGCTTTTCTGGGCTCCCCAGAGCGTCGCCACTATCTCCCCCTTCAATCCAAGCTCACGGCATTGCTTGATCAAGGGGGCGTTTGTCTCGCCTACCCAGCCGTGCAATATGACCCAGTCCGGGTCTTTGCTCTTTAGTTCCTCAATCTGAGTTTTGTGGTCTCCGCCAGCGATGTTCCCAACGGCTTCACCGACCAATTTCAACCGCAGCCTTTGACACATGACTCGTCCGTAGGGTATGGGATCCTCTCCCAAAGGGCCTCCGGAATAGAAAAAGGCCACTCTGTCGCCTTTGTTCTGCTGGGCTATGTATTTGAGAGCAACGGCAAACTGGTCGCCGTAGGTCGGACCAACCACAAACATAGAGGGAGCACCGCCCAGTGCCAATTTCGCGGAAAAAGAGGTTGAGGTGTAGAGGACCTTGTGACGGTCACGGATTACGGGCAGCGTAGCCAACGCCACCGGCGTTCCCGAGCCGAATACGCACAGGGGGTGGTATTTGGACATGAGATCTTCAAAGACCCGTAAGCCGACATCGGGCTTGTATTGGTCGTCTTCCGAGACGTACTGAAGCTTCTTGCCGTTAATTCCTCCTTCCTCATTGGTCATCGCAACACAGTCCTTGAGGGCAGCATCAATGGGGGGAGACCCGTGCGCGACAGGTCCTGTGGCGGGCAGAGTGGCGGCGATGGTTATCGGCTCCTCGCCCATCGCTCCCTGCACGATTACGAAACTCAGAAGTAGAGCTACAAAGAGACACGCTCCCACACTGCTGTTCTTCATGATCCCCTCCTCATAATATGCTTGCGATTAGACTTCCCTGACGTCCGAAGATCCCAACGGAATTATGCGGCGGTCTTGCCATTTCGGGGTTTTTGGGCCGGTGCCTGGTCACGAGTTGGTTCCTCTGACCTCGATGGAGGGAAAACGGTCCTAATCTAGCTAAAAAACCACGCATTGGGGCCAGACGTCACGCACGGCTGCGATTCAATTCGGCCCAGTCATTCGGCTCGTGTGCGTGTCATTGTACGGTGTTACAGATTCGGGGTCCAAGCGCCTGGGGTCAAGAAAGGATTTGGAAAGGAATCCAACCCTCGCCCCCAAAAGGCCGTTGTTGAAGCTTATGTCTTACCGCGAAAGTGCCAATCCGCGAGAAGGCAGCGGGAAGCACTTTCTTGTTTAGAATACTGACCTCCTTGCCTCATCAGTATGCAGCTCAGTTTTTCCTTATGAGCCTTCTCTGATTTTCAAGTTGCCGTCAATCCGGTAAATGCTCCATTTTTACGACAGAAATGCTGCATAGGCATGTGGGGTCTATGCAGGGCGAACATACATGCTCTACAGGGTCAATTGGCCTGAGTTCATCGACATGAAACATCGTCTAAGAAGTGGCGCTTGCATATTACTTATAAGTCCCTGACCCATTTGCGAGAGGCCCTTCTCGGCAGAGCACCGCAGAGTGACTTCAAAAGTGCGCTGGAAGATGGTGTGACTCCTTGAGAAGAGAGTTCGGGATGTGGTAACCTACCTGTGCAATTTTGAATCAACCTCGGTCAGGGGGCACCAGAGGTGTATATTCCACAGGCGCGGCTCGGCAAGGAAACAACACGAGTCGCAGACGTCGGATTGTCATAGCTGAAGACCACACGATCCTGAGGGAAGGACTCCGAGCGCTGCTTGCTTCGGATCCTGAGTTCGATGTCGTAGGAGACGTCGAAGACGGACTTGAGGCAATCAAAGCAGTGAAAAATCTGAGTCCCGATGTGGTAATCATGGACCTCTCAATGCCCAAAATGAATGGCGTGGGGGCCATCAAAGAAATCAAGCGATTAGCACCTGACACAAAAATAGTTGTTCTCACCGTTCATAGGAATGAGGAATACATCCTTGCAAGCTTCCAAGCCGGCTCCGACCGCTACGTCCTGAAGTACGCAGGTCATGAGGAACTTGTTTCAGCAATTAGAACGGTCCTAAAAGGGCAACCTTATCTTAGTCCTGCTGTTTCAGCCGTGGTGCTGGAAGCGTATTTGGAGGGACAAAAAGGACTGAGAGGGCAATCTCCTTTTCGTGGGCTGACCACAAGAGAGACGGAAGTGCTGAAACGGATAGCCGAAGGTTATAAGAACAAGCAGATTGCGGACCTCCTGGGTATCAGCGTCAAGACCGTGGAAAGGCACCGCGCCCATCTTATGAAGAAGTTGGATTTGCATAGCGGAGCAGCATTGGCGGCCTTTGCTATGGAAAAAGGCCTTATTGGTTGTGATCAGAGGCTTTGACACCAGTTCGCGATCAAGTAATGAATAGTCCGCTAAATCAGAAACGGATCTGACAAAGCCCACATCCGTGGCATCCCCGGCCCGATGTCGATCGGATGCCGGGTGACGCCGACCTGGGTGCCACGTCGGTGCCTTTTTTTGCTAACCGATTCTCCCTCTTTGAGAGGGAACAGGTATGTGCGGCCAAGAAGCCCTTATGGAAATTCCCAAGCCAGGCCCGGTTTCCAGACTGAAAATACCTCCTGAAAATTCGGTGCGCTCTTTCATGCTGGAAAATCCGAATCCTTTACCGCAACTGGGGGAAGATGCAGTGGAATCCCCTGCTATTCCCACCCCGTTGTCTCTGATCAGCAATTCAATGCGGTCCTTTCGTTTTCTGAGAGCAACATGAACCCGCTTGGCTCGGCTGTGCCTGGCCACATTATTTAAGGCTTCCTGGGCTATGCGGAAAATCACTATCTTAAGGGATTCCGGAATTTCCTGCTCTTCCAGCCCGATACGATTGTCCAGCCGAATATCGGAATACATATTCTGAAATTGCCTCAGGAACCACCTTAATGTCGCAACCAGGCCCAGGTCGTCGATAATAAAGGGTCGCAGATCAACCGCAATTCGCTGAACTTCCTCGACGGTATTCTGTGCCATGGGCAACAGCATCTTCAATTGTGCGGTTATATCACTTTCAGGATTCTCTCGGATTTGCTTCATACAAGTTTCTATCATGAACTTGATGGCAGAAACCGACTGACCGATTCCATCGTGAAGTTCCTGAGCCAGTCTTTTCCTCTCATCCTCCTGTGCCCGGAGCAGTTGTGCTGAAAGATGGCGCAATTCATTTTCGGATTGGGCGAGTCGTTCTTCAGCCTTTACTCTGTCACTGATGTCGAGAATTGTCCCTATGACGGCCGGTTTGCCCTGGTAGTCCGTCCGGGAACCGTAAACCTCCATGTGCACAATTTCGCCCGTTGGCTTTATGCCTCTGAAACGGTAGTTGATAGCTTCCATTTCTCCAGAGATTCGTTTTCTGAGATTCTCTTTAACCAGTGGCCAGTCCTCATGCCAAACAACATCTTTTGGGCCTCTTGTATCAACCAGTTCAGATACTTCATAGCCGCAAAACTCAGCCATCTTGGGATTGACGTAACGGAATACGTAATCTTGTATCAAATAAACTCCCACAATGGATTTCTCTGTAATTTTTCTGAACATCGTCTCGGACTGACGCAAAGCTTCGCCGACCCTTCTGCGCTCGGATTCCAATTGCCTTAATTGGGCCGCCTTGCGGTTGACCCCGGCCAATTCCCGAACCTGTTCCTCTTTGTTCTTCAGACTTTTTCTCACTCGGGCATCCTCCCGTCTCATTATCCGGAATTATGCTGCGGTCTTGCCATTTCTGCGGCCTTTGGGCTAGTGACCCGTCGAGAGATGGTTCCCCTGAACCCGAAAAAAAGTGCCGCGTTGCCTTGAATGAAATCCCACGGACGCGAAAGTGCCACCCCATTGCCTCAACAGTAGATTGACTCGTATTTTAGAGCGTACCTCTTCACAGGCTCATGGGTCAAGCATGATGTAAATCCAAGGCAAAATCAGAAGCGACTTATAAGGCACCTGAGAACCATTCTCCGCGCTTATTTGATTCGGGGTATCTTCAAGTATTCGAAAATTCCGTCCGCGCGTCCACGTCGTTCTGGGTGCGCGAGAACACGGGTCATAGCAAGATCTTCGCCGCACTGTTTCGGTTCACCATCGGGAGACGTACCCATCCTGGATCGGTGGCCAGACTGCAAATCGGCTTCGGTACTGGAATATTGATGGGCGAAGCACGTGAAGCTGAAACAGAGCGGATTCTCTCAAAAAGGCACCCCAAGCACCCTATAGACAAATGTCCGCACGTCGTTACTTGATGTCCACCTCCAGAGGAACCTTGAGTTTGCATGCCGAGGTCATCATTTCTCTTACCAAGTGCCTCGACTCATAAGGCATCGTGGCTTACCATAACCGTGCGTGCCACCATTCTGCGCCGCTTCAAAATACGACAATTTACATAGGATCTTAAGTGGCACTCTAGAGGGAGGTCCCGTTTGTTGATCATTTGGATAACGGAGAGGTCAGGCTTACATCCACGTCGTAAGTCCAAGGCGCACCCGCGTTCTTCCATCCATTTTTCATCCGTTTTCCATTGAGAGGACTGTTTGGATCACTCACTGACCCGGAAACATCATTTCGCAGGGGACAAGTTCGTAATCACTTTCGATAACATCGACATAAGCATAGTCGACCAGGTAGGCGGGAAAATGGCGAATTTGGCCGACGTAAGGAACCGTATGGGTTTGCCCGTTCCTAACGGTTTCGTTGTCACGTCTCATGCCTATGAGAAGTTTATGCAACGCAGTAGTCTCCAGGCTGAGATTGATCGAAGAGTCCCTATTGTCGAATTCGACAAAGCTGAAGATCTCTACCAAGCAAGCGCAGAGCTGCAGCAGCTTATTATACAGGCCCCAATGCCTGAGGATCTCGAACGGGCGATTCTTGACGCGTATAGGCATTTGGAGCAAGAAGCTGGACAAAATGTGAGAGTTGTCCTGCGTAGTAGTGCACTGGGGGAAGATGCCGCCGGAAGATCGTTTGCCGGACAATTCAGATCTGAATTAAATGTTAGCGGTGGGAACTTGATTGAGGCGTATAAGAGAGTGGTGGCATCCAAGTATGGTTTTGGGGCTGTCGCGTACCGCCTAAATAGAGGCGTCCCAGACGAGGAAGTTGCAATGTGCGTCGGAGTGACGCCCATGGTTAATGCAGTCGCCGGTGGAGTGATGTATTCCTGCAACCCGCTAAGCATACGAGACCGCGCGGTTTTTATCAACTCAGCCTGGGGATTGCCGAAGGCAGTTGTTGACGGCAGTACTGACCCGGACGTGTTTGTGGTTTCCAGAGAAGTCCCCATGAGAATAGCGAGTAAACACATAGCACTGAAAAATCACGAGTTTACTTGTGACCCAATGGAGGGGGTCTGTGAGTTAGACCTGTCTGGAGAAAAAGGCGGATCACAATCTATAACCGACGACCAGGCTGTTGAGTTGGCCGAATTGGGAACCAAGTTGGAGGAATATTATGGCTGTCCCCAAGACGTTGAATGGGCCATCGCTTCGGATGGCTGCATCTATGTTCTTCAGTGCCGACCGCTCCAGCAGATGGAATCACAGGCGAGACGAAAGCAAACTACAGGCGACAATCCTGAACCCGGGCCTATTTTGATTCGCGATGGAATTACTGCCTCTCCAGGCGTGGCCTACGGACCAGTCTTTATAGCGCGTTCCGACGCTGATCAGGTTAAGTTTCCTGAGGGAAGCGTGCTGGTCACCGCTCAATCACTCCCTCAGTGGGCACCAATGTTGAATCGGGCCTCGGCTGCGGTTGCTGAAGTTGGCGGAGTCGCTGGTCACTTGGCTCACGTGGCGAGAGAGTTGGGCGTTCCCGCGTTATTCGGGGTTGCCGGTGCCACGCGAAAATTGAAAACCGGTGACATGGTGACCGTGGATGCGGATGGACGGACAATCTACAGTGGGCGTGTGGAATCAATTCTCGGCGCTGAGAATAAAAACAAGAACCTCATGAAGGGTAGTCCCGTATATGACACTCTAAAGGAGGTAGCCTTGAACATCACTCCCCTGAACCTCCTCGATCCGGATTCGCCCCAATTTCACCCGACAAAATGTGAAACGCTTCATGACATTACACGATTTGTTCATGAAAAAGCCTTACAGGAAATGTTCCACTTCGGTAAGGAACATCACTTTGAGGAGCGCTCAAGCAAGCAACTCCTTCTAAACGTACCCATGCAGTGGTGGATTCTCAATCTGGACGACGGGTTCAGAGGTCAAGCCAAAGGGAAATTTGTCAAGCTCGAAGACATAGATTGCCTCCCGATGATGGCTCTATGGGAGGGAATAACTGCTATTCCGTGGGAAGGTCCTCCGCCGCTGGAGACCAGAGGCTTCATGTCCGTTCTCTTGCAGGCAACTTCGAACCCGGCTCTGGATCCCACAATGAAATCTGCTTACGCCTCCCGCAATTATTTCATGATTTCCAAGAACTTCTGCAGCCTGTCGTCGCGGTTCGGCTTCCATCTGGCCGCTGTAGAAGCCCTTGTCGGTGACCAGGCCACTGAGAATCACATAAGCTTCTCTTTTAGAGGAGGGGCAGCGGACTATGACCGAAGGGTGAACCGTGCAATCCTAGTGGGCAATATACTTGAGACGTTCGGTTTTAGGATTGAACTGAAAGACGATGGGTTGATTGCCCGCCTAGACGGGCGTGATGCCGCATTCATGAAAAATCGACTGCGGATACTGGGTTACCTGCTGATGCATACTCGTCAGATAGACATGGTAATGTCGGACGGGGCTCACATGCGCAAGTATGAAAAAAATGTCTTACTGATATGGCAGCCATGCTGGACAGGATTGCCAGGGATCAGGGAGAGAACGCATGCGAGGGAGAAGATTTAGTCACAAATCTTGGAATTCCTTCACTGTTAGATGAAAACTAGTTCTTTACACAAGACGGGAAAGATTGGCACTAATTGGTTGCCAGTCTGTCGGAGGAAGCTCACTGGCACTAGACAAACCTACCTGTAGGTAATATGCCACCGCCATGTCTACCTTTACGTAGGCTTTCTTCTTCCATTGGCGTTAGACCTCTTTGCATTCGTTAATCCTGAACTTGAGCGGTGGCCCGCTGTTCGAGGGCCTCTTCGCAACACCCCTTCTTTCGAGTTGTATATATTTCTTTGGCATGGAAAATGCTCAAACCAAGACTGCTGATGTGCGATTCCAGATACAGCGAGGTCCATGGTTCGATGAATAACAAAATTGACGCCTTGATCCAAAGCGGGTGGGACGTTCTTGACAGCGACTTTAATGCCGAAGCATTCAGGCGCTGGAGGACTATGGCGCGGGATTGTCTTTCTGACGTGGTCGGCCCCCAGCACGTCTACACGCAATTCTTTGACGATTGGGTGCGGAGTACCGACAAGAAGGATCTTATGGCAGGTGAGGGAATTCTCATTGCTGCCCAAAGCGTGATTCCAAAGATCCGGTAAAGCGAGAATCGTCTCACTTAATATCTAGAGTGACAATTTCGGACACGAGAATTTTTCTGCGATTGCACGTATCCCCTAACGAGGCATCGGTACCGACCTACGCACTGCGTGGAGCGCAACCCTTTCCTTTGGCCCTTGCCCAATCTTTTTAAGCTCTCGTATCATTCGGGGCACCAGTTTCCGTGTGCTTCCATAGTCAGGGCGCTAATAAATTCCCTTTTCGCCCTTAACAGTCGCCACGGTGGCGGGTCAGTAAAATAAGATAGTTGCGCTCCCAAGTCCTATCCTTAGCGTTTGCGAGAGCTTGACTATATTCTGCTCAGTTCCGTGGAGGTGGGGTCGGTAGGGCATTCGGGGGAGACTCCGAATAAAGTGGGTGTGTGAACTGTGGAAAGGGGAAATATTGGCTTCAGATGCGGGCATCACGGAGACGTGGAGTCCGGGGTCATCATTTTACGAATTCTTCTCTTTGGCCACCCTAGGCACCCCATAAAAATAAATCCGTGGACAGCGCTATGCCGAACCCTTGGGTTACTGCCGCGTGCCGTCGGATGTAGTCGGACAAGCGAACAAGGCAATTGAGGAGATCAAATAGCGGCTTTCCTCTCGCAGGCCAGAGTTTGGAGCAATTAAGACATAGTGTAAGCTCTGGCACGTGTTTCATCCTGCCTTCAACGTGCTGGGTTTTCGGCGTTCCCCTCTCTGATGCGCCCGACGAGGAATTTTGGGTACACCATATTTAATTCGTGCTGCGCAAGCGTGCCGTGAGCACACAGTGGCCCATGGGCCGGGTTGCACGAGTTATTCCTGCAGGCCCCCGTCGATCACGTCACTCCTTAAGGCAGTGGGCAGCAGCAGGCCTTCTTCCGCTTTAAAGCGCCAAGTTCATCGGCCACTTTTCAATTAAAAATGATGTACGGCCCCTTTAAGACTGCCCATTCCGTTCCGGAAGTTAATTAACAGAAAAGTTATCTTAGCTGCACAAATCATGAACGTGGTCGTGTTTTATTAGGTACCAAAGGCCATAGTCATTTCCGATACTAATCATAGTCAGGGAGGATTGAACAATGAAATCCTTGCCATTGCGTAATTCGGTTCCGACAACTAAGCGAGCCAAAGAGCGGACGCTGTCTCTTGTATTGAAGGGGGTGAGCTTTAACCTGGACGACTCTTACGACTTCGCTTCCATATTGAAATGGATGAAGGAGTCATATCAGGCACTGGCTCCATTTCCTGAAGAACAGGACCGCTTTGCCTTATTTTGCCTGAATTCCTATGCGTTTCCTAAGGACCGCGTGAAATGGGGATTACAGATACTCAGGGAGGCCTTACAGAAACTTACGTCCAGCGAAGAACGGACGCGCCCCTTGTCTCTACGCAAAAGGCCTGTTTATCAACGGACAGGCATGTGAGGAATCGGCACCGGCGCTCAAGGAAATTTCCGGCTCGGCAATTAAGAGTGTGTGCCAAGCCGTGGAACGGTATTGAAAAATGGGGATGGATCTGCTAACCCCGGATAATGTCCGGCCCGCACCTGCGTTGAGACAGTCAAGGGGCCGCCGTTTGACAGGAAATGTTCCACCGTTGAATAAAAGACGGAGTAAGGCCGGCCAACCGGCGAGCAAAGAGAACGACAACAGGCAAACGATCCGCCTGTGTGAAAGTGAGAGCGTCATGGAAAAAGTAACTAATATTCCGGTTCCGGGAGAATATACGAGCTGGATGGTAGACTACAGCGGCTGCGAATTCGAGTCAGAACTCGCCGCGGAGCTGTGGATGCATATTCTGCAACACAAGTGGTTCCTGTCCGAAAGGCTCGGAAGGGACGTGGGAATAAAAGTGGCTTGTCTCGATTATATCGAGAACATTGATTCCATCCTGACAGCGCTGGAAGAGACGGAAAGAGCCCATCTCCTCAAAGAACTTGGGGCGTGGCTCGGAGAAGGATTCAATAGCATGGTGCGGGAGCACAGGAGCCTTGATTCTATCAGGGACACCTTTGGCCGTTACCTTAGCCCGGAGGTCGTCAACGAGATCCTGAAGTCCCCGGGGGGTGAAGAACTAAGGGGTGAATTGAGGGAGATAACCATTCTCG
>JBKQMK010000582.1:0-37059 GCA_052146735.1 Desulfomonilaceae bacterium
TCGGCCTTTCAAGGCCAAAATCGGGTTCAAAGACCCGATTCATCAGGCGATCGTTGCGAAAAAACTAGGGCTGGACTCTCATAAAATATCTGAAAATCGGAATCCCTTCCATTTTGCAGAAGTCTCGTATTATAGGGGTTCTCGAAAGTCTTGACGGTTTCCAGTAGTGGTATTTCAAAGAATCGGTAGGCCCGGCGCTGCCTGGCGAAACCTATTGATTTATTGTGTGAATAGCTCACCGGCACGGAGATCCCGCGGGACGCGGGACTACCAATTTCGAGGAATCGCTCTTCGCAATTCGTGATTACTTTTGAGAACCGCTATAGTCTGGTGTACTGGATATTTCTCTCTTCGGAACCATCACTCTGCATAGCCAGCGACCGGACGGCAGCCATTTGGGATTGCCTCCGCCTACTTGTCCGCCATAAACGCAGAAGATTCCCGTTGACCGGCAGGCGTACGGTGAGTTACGCTCAAGACCAGCAAACAGCATGTTTTTTCAGGAACGTGGCGGCGATTTTGCCTCTGCCGGATCAGGTCGGGTGACCACCTCGGTCGACGCCTGTCATGGCCCAATTGCCAAGAACGGGGTATCACGAATGCGGAGGCAATCGGTTACCGCTCATCGAAAACACGCTTGCTCTTACCCTCACTGCGAGGAATGGAATGTGGCGCAACCAACCTGACGTGCACCCTAAACCCCAGAAAGTCTTTGGTTTTTGCCTCCAGTCGTTCCGTGATCCGGGCTAGCTCGTTCGCGTCGGCCTCGCCCCAGAATGTCGGCACGGTTTCCACATCCGCGGACACCTCGTCCAGGAATCCTTTTTTCCCCAGTCGGATCGCGTAGTGCGGGGCGGTTTCGGGAAATCCCAGCAAGATGCTTTCCAACTGAGAAGGAAACAAATTAACTCCGCCCACGATGAGCATATCGTCAGTCCGTCCCAGAATTGGTCCATGGCGCACTAACGTTCGTCCACACCCGCAGGTGTCGTAAATGAGATGGGTAATGTCTCTAGTGCGATACCGAATCATCGGCATGGCTTCCTTCTGCAGAGATGTGAAGACGAGTTCGCCTACTTCGCCCGATTGAAGGGGATCAAGCGTTTCGGGATCGATGATCTCGGGGTAGAAGAAGTCCTCGTTGATGTGAAAGCCGGATTTGTGTGGGCATTCTATGGACACACCTGGGCCTCCCAACTCGGTAAGACCGTAATCTCTCAAGGCTGTCACCCAGAGACCCGTTTCGACATGCCTGCGCATCTCTTCGGACATGGGTTCCGCACCATGAATTCCCAGGCGTAGAGACAGGTCCTGCGGATCGATGCCGAGTTCTCTGAGCTTCTCTGCCACAACGAGGGCATACGAAGGCGTGCAGTGCAGCACCGTAGTTTTGAGGTTCTGCATCATCATGATCTGTCGCTCTGTCTGTCCTGCACTCGTAGGGATCACCATAGCTCCGCAGCTCTCGGCCCCAAGATGATGGCCGAAGGCCCCGGTAAAAAGTGTATATCTGAAGGCGATCTGGCATACATCGTCTTTGGTGATCCCTGCGATGCTGCAGTTGCGGCCCATGCATTTCTGCCAATCTTCTTGATCTTTCCTGGTGTAATAGGTGTTGATCGGTTGGCCAGTTGTCCCGGAGGAAGCGTGAAGTCTGACTATTTGAGAAGGTTTTACCGCGCACATTCCATAAGGGTAGTTCTCCACTAGATCCGATTTCTGGGAAAAAGGGAGTTGAGACAACTGGTCCAAAGAAGTGATGTCCTGGGGATTGATGCGGTGCTTGTGAAAAAGCCGTCGATAAAAAGCAACATTGTCCCTGGCGTAGGTCAGGGTTTGCTGCAACCTCTGCAGCTGAAGGGAAGTCATCTCTTCACGCGTTCGCCGTTCATCGTACGGAATCTGGGCCATTTTTAGGCTCCTCTCGTGTGTGCTCAACAGTGACAGTGGCCTGCTCCCGTATTATGTATCACTTGTTAAGTTAGAGGTATAGTTCCTTGACTTCCTGGGATAGGGAAAGGATCTCCCCGTATATTGTGGACGATCCATGTCGTCAGTATAGCCTCAGGATCAGGTGGTCGATAGCTCAATGAGCTGTGGGGGCTGAGTCTTGCTTTTCGTTTGCCCTTCAACCCACCAGACACAGGCCTTCGGACGATGCAACCATTTTAGCGAAATGTCATACACGGCTTCTCGTAATCCTCGTTATAGGATTTTTGAAGGGAGATTCCACCTTGTTCTCCACTTCGAACAGGTGCGATTTGGGCAAGACACATGGCATGATCAAAGTTGGAAGCCGTGCCAGCAATCTTTTGGGAACATCCTGCCGATTCGGTAATCATACTTGCTCATAATTTCCAATCAGGCAATTAGCCCTACTGGTAGGGAAGCAAAGTTGGGCGGCTATACGCGGGTCTTGCTTGCTAGGGCCCAGAGCAAATTACTTCAGGAGGAGTCTGTTATGAGGGCTACGAAATTAATCAGTGAGCTGCAGGGAAGGAGTCTCGGATTGTCTTTGGGGCAACAGTCCTTCGATGGCTATGAGGAAAGATTGATCCGATGGGGGTGTTCCAAGTGTAATTTTTTCGAGAAGAGGCTCTTCAAGAGCGGATTGCCCTTGGAGGAACTGGATGCCTACATTATTTGCCGGTTCGCTGGAGAGGTGGTTGATCTGCTCGGGGAAGTGGCTGTCTGCCCAAAGAATTGCAGACCAGGATTACACAAAAAAGAGAGCATACCTGGCCGGCGTAGGCTGCATTGCGCATGAGTTACTTGATGTTGCCCACACGGACAACAACCATTATGTGCATAAGGCGTAACGTGGGTTGATGCCTCAAGATGCCGGAACTTTAAAGCAGTCAACCAAGTACTTGCTCGTGCTATAAACAGCGGTCTCTATTTTTGAGAGCCCTCGTACCGCATCTCATATGTGGTCGATTTGTTTTAATGACGCCCAGGCAGAGACACGACGGAACGGTTCAAGCTTGAACAAACCATCGAAGTACAACCGCGCTACAGCATCGTACCTGCCCAGATGTGAGGGTGATGCGGCTGAACCAAGATACGCTTCAGAGACGCTTAATCCTGGTGAAATTAGGGTTGATTCCCTTTTGCGCTAAAGACGCATCAATAGGTCATAAGATGATCGGCGCCAGGCCACTTGCAATACCCTGTAGACAACCTTGACAGGCACGATACTAGACCGCGTCCTCACTTGCGGCTTGTGAAGGGTCATGGCGTCGAAAAAAGTCTTGGGCACCATTTGGGCATCAGGGCTCAGAGGGTCTTGTAAGATGATGAAAAAAGGCACAAAAACGAAAGGCCCGCGTGCATGGTAGGAACAGCCAGGGCCTTTCACCGCAAAACATATGTAAGGTAGGTGTTAGGAGATCAGACACCAGTTAATGGGGTCGGTTCCAGAAAAAATCATCGACCGCTATGGCAATTCATTTTCGTAATCGTTCGCCGGGGGGAACTTGGGCCTACTTTCCGTTGAATGCTTACCTATTTTCAATCGGGCGGCGGTATCTCTTCGCCGGTTCGATCCACTCCGTAACCACCAAGCGCCAGCACTCGCTTTTTGAACGTCTCTCCTCTCATGATGTCCAGGAGGGTAATTATCTTTTCGTCGACAAGGAATTCCTCAGGGATCACGAGGTCATACTGCTCGGTGGCCACGGGAATGAAATCAAGACCCAGAGCCCGAGCAGCGGCAAGAACGCCCATACCGACGTCTGCCACCCCTGAAAGCACAGCCACCGCAACGGAGGTGTGGGTGTATTCCTCCATCTGATAGCCTCGGATGTTTGCCGCGTCCAAACCGCGGAGATCAAGGTGATAATCGAGAAGTACCCTTGTTCCGGCTCCAGCTTGCCGATTGATGAAAGTGACGTCGTCCCGCAACAAGTCTTCAAAGCCCCGGATAGCTTTGGGATTACCTTTCGGGACTATGAAACCCTGCTCCCTCATGACCCCGTGGACAACCCTTACGGGAATCTCGGGAATGTACTTCCGAATGTACGACCAGTTATACGCACCGGTCTCAAGATCGAGCAGGTGAGAGGTGGCAAAATGCGCACTGTGGCTCTTCAGTGCAAGCAAGCCCCCAAGGCTTCCGACATGACTCGATGAGAGAAACACATTGTGCGGCACAAGTTCGTCTGCAAGCAGGTCCAGAGTCAGATCATGACTGCCAATAACAACCACCGTGCGATCGATCCTCGCAGGATGTCGCAGCAGCTCCACCTGCACAGGCACAGCCTGTTCTATCCCTTCGCTTCGAGATGGAATTCGAAGGATCCCGTCCGCCTTTGTCAGGGAAGTGATGGAACCCGCGCCTCGAGGGAGCGGGGCAGCCACAACTCGTTCCCCTACCCTTCCCAGTTTGACCCGAAAGAACTCTTCTCGGCCCAGCTTCGAAGGTATCTTTCTGGCTGAGACCGCGGTTATGGCCGGCCTATTGTGATGAGGAAGCCCCTGCATGACCTCAAGCACCGGCAGACCGAACGTCTCGAAGGAAAGCACGGCCGAAACAGGGTACCCTGGATTGCCGATAACAGGCTTTCCGTCCACTATCCCGAGAATCGTCGGCTTACCAGGCATCATGGCCACGCCGTGGACCAAGACTTCACCCAGTTCGTTTATCGCTGCCGCGGTGTAGTCTTCGCTGCCCGCGGAAGAACCTGCATTGATCACTATGAGGTGCGCATCGGAATGGACGCCTTGTACAATAGCCGCTTTCACCACTTCATAGTCGTCCCGCACGATGGGCATGCGTATCCCGATCCCGCCGGCTTCCTCTACAAGCCCTTTGAGCATAATTGTATTGTATTCAAGCGCTTCACTCTCGGTAGGTTCCCTTTGCCCTAGATCCTCGCCGGACACCAATTCCGACCCGGTTGGGACCAGCAGTACGCGCGGTTTTTCCACTACTTTCATCGAAAACACGCCGGCGGCAATGATTGCTCCCAGGTCGTAGGCCGAGACGGGATGGTGGCCGGGCAAGATCATCTCGGAAGCCACAAAATCCTCACCAACGCGGCGCACATTTTGCCACGGGACCAGCGCCTGCTCGATCTCGAAATTCTCGTCGTCCAAGAAGTGGACGTTCTCTATCATTATTACAGCGTCCGAGTCAGGGACCATTGGCCGACCCGTATTGATGGGCCACGCGTCTCGGCCTACCTGCAAGGAAATTGCACGATCCGGACCCGCGCCGAAAGTGGCCTCTGCGCGGACCGCAAACCCATCCATAGCCGCAGTATGATAATGAGGCGAAGAAAGCCGGGCATAGACCGGCGCAGCGGTTATTCGGCCCCTTGCTTCGGTAACGGGTATGGTCTCAGCGCCGGGAAAGCTTCTCCTGTTCAGACGCTGCAAAAATATCGCCAGAGCCTCCTCCGGTGACTTCATGTCCAGATAAATGTTTCTTCTCAAGGGACTCCTCGATCCAGTCGGCAAAGAGATGGACGGTAACCTTATCGCCTTTGTACAATCCTTCACAATCAGCCTCGATCCGAATGAAGCCGTGTGAGCGAACCATAGCGGAGATCATCCCCGATTTGCCAGGGACGGGAACGGCCACGATTTTGTCGTCCTTATGTTGAAGCCTGACCCGCACAAAGTCAGTCCTACCCTCTCTAGAAGCGACGTTTCGGCTGAGAAAAGCTTGAAAGGTTTTTCGCAAGTACGGATTTACCACGTCCTCCCCCTCAAGGCGGCGCAAAATGGGGACGACAAATTGTTCGAAGCATACCATGGCTGATACGGGATGACCGGGGAGGCCAATTACCGGGCATGAACCGACTCTGGCAAGGATAAGTGGCTTGCCTGGCGATACGGAGACTCCGTGCAGAAGAACCTCCGAATCCTTCTGGGCATGAATCGCTTCCATCACGTGATCTCTGCTCCCCATGGAGCTACCGCCCGAAATGACCACAACATCAGCCGAGCCTAGGGACTTCTCTATCAGCGCAGAGAGCGCATCCAACCTATCCGGAGCAATCCCCATCCAGACGGGAGATGCATGGGCCTCCTGAATCATGGCGCTCAAGGTATAGCGGTTGATATCTCTTACGCAGCCGGCCGGCGGCTCGTCCTCGATGGGCACGACTTCATCACCGGAACTTATGATTGCGACTGAGGGCTTGTTATGGACTCGGACGGCTTGGGCGCCCATAGCCGCCAGTAAACCCAGATCCTGCGGCCGAAGCCGATGGCTTGCCGCCAGCAACGTTTCACGAGCCTTGAAATCCTCTCCTTTGCGGACCACGTTATCGAATGGGGCCACAGCCTTGAGGATTTCTACGGTATTCCGATCCAGCTCTTCAGTGTGTTCTACCATTGCGACCGCGTCCGCGCCGGACGGCAGCGCACCTCCGGTCCAAATGCGCACGGTCTCACCTTTTTTCAATTTGAGGTTGTGGACCTCCCCCATAGGCACCTCACCAGCCACATGAAACAATGCCGGCGAGGTCTCAGTGGCCCCGAACGTGTCGACAGAGCGTACAGCGAACCCGTCCATCGTGGAGCGATCAAACGCCGGCGTATCTTCACGTGCCTTTACGGGCTCGGCGAGGACTCGGTGAAGGGCGTCCAGAATAGAAACATGCTCTGTGTCCAGATGGTGGAACTTCCTGAGGAGGTCCCTGGCCTCCTCAAGGGTGAGCACGCGCAGAAAAGGCTTGAGCATTGTAAAGTCTCTTTAAGAGCTACAGATATGCTCTAGATCATATACCAGGAGAGTCGCCTATGTCAAAAATGTCTGAAGTTAAAGTGTGCACTTGCGGAATGGTTTGGCCGCGCGTTATTTGGCGAGACCGTGCAGAAATGCGTGTTTTTTTAGACAACTATTTGATATGGTGAAGCAAATGAATAAATCTCCGATGGGCCGCACCCAAATCGCAGAACTCCTCAAGGCCCACGAAGCGAAGACATAGGGCTAGATAATGCGACATTAAATGTGCCATTATCCAAGGTTACCGAGCTGTATCTGGATGAAGAGTGACCACGAAGGCTATGCGCAACCGCAGTATGTTTGGGGAGATATGTTCAGGAACCGGAGACAGCCTGGAGTCTATTTGAGGTCTGAGGTTCCGTGGAACCACCAGGAGAGGGATGGAATGCATGATTGATAAGACAATTTCCCCGGCAACAGTTCTGGTGAAGGCTACCGCAGCCATAAACGTGTTGGGAAACTTTTTCGGGGTACTACTCACTCTCATATACTTCGGCATATTTCATACCGGATTGACCCCGGAAAGCGTGACGGAAAGTCTGCTCGCAAAAACATCTATCGTTGTAGCGGCATGGTTGTCTGCTGTCGCAGTGATTGGCCCCATCAACCTGAGCTGGGTAATCCCCTTAGTACGAGAAGTCAAGAAGAAGCTTCAGCCTTACGGAGACAGTGCAGTTGGACAATCGGACACCCAGGCACTACGTGTCCTGGCAGGAAACCTACTCAAGCTCCCGGCAAAGCTGGCCGCAACGACGCTGGTAGGGTGGGTTATTGCTGCCATAACTTTCTTCGTGCTTGCTCACGTCGTTTCTCCCGATCTTTATCCTTGGACACGCGATACGTCAGGAAGGGTCGCGGCCTCGATGGTGTTGATCTCTGCACCCCTCACTGCTAGCTGGATTTTCTTCTTCCAGGAAAGATGGATTCGGATCCACATGAGGAAGTTCTTCCCTCCCCGTGCACTACTTGCAACTCCGATCACATTCCGGATCAATGTTCTGCCCAAGATGCTGATTGTTTCTCTCGTGATAACTACGCTGCCGCTGGCCATGATCGGGCACGTTACGCTGAGTCAGATTCAACAGATCCAGGCCGGCCAGCAACCAATCGAAAATTTTATTTCACATATGCCCTCGCTGATCTGGTTTCTTCTCGTGGTATTCATCCTTGCAGCCGTCGGGTTATCAGTGTTCATGGCCAGGAGCGTTTCTGAGCCACTTCAAACCTTTGAATCCGCCATGGAAACGTTTCGCAAAGGAGATCTTGACGCCAGCGTCCCCGTGTTCTCCAACGACGAGATCGGGCGCACAGGTGAAGGATTCAATAGCATGGTGGAGGAGCACAGGAACCTCGACTCTATCAGGGAGACATTTGGTACCTATCTGAGCGCGGAGGTCGTCAACGAGATCCTGAAATCCCCGGGAGGCGTGGAGCTGAGAGGCGAGTTGAGGGAGATAACCATTCTCGTGTCGGACATACGGGGGTTCACTCGAACAACGGAATTGTTGCGACCGGGACAGGTGTTGGAAATGCTCAACCGTTACCTGGAGGAGATGACGGATATCATAATGAAGCATGGCGGCACCATCGACGAATTCACCGGAGACGGGATTCTAGTATTCTTTGGAGCGCCGACCTTCGTTCCGGACCACTGCATGCGGGCAGTGGCCTGCGCGTTGGAGATGCAGAAAGCCATGGGGGGATTGAACAGGGGCAATCTGCGGTTGAGCCTCCCTCAGCTTCAAATGGGTATCGGAGTCAACAGCGGACAGCTAATTGTCGGCAACATAGGCTCGGAAAAACGCAGGAAATATGGAGCGGTAGGAAGTCCCATAAACTTGGCTTTTAGAATTCAATCAGAGGCAGAAGGCGGAGAGGTCCTCGTATCCCCCGCGGTCTTTCATGACCTCGGCGGAGAGCTTTTGGTGGAGGGCACAAAGCAGTGTTCTCTCAAGGGGATCGAGGAAGCCATCGTCTTACATCGCGTGGAGGGACTAAGACGAAAAGATGGATTGAGCAGACCCCCGGCAAAGAGTTAAGCGACAGCCGGGGGTGAGTCAAAGGCAGGCCTGACTCATTATTCCGGGTCATCGCGCTTGCCGGATAGGTGATAAGGCCTCAAAAATCTTGTGATCATCAGTTGTTGGCCGTCCATGGTTTTGGCTCAGTTCATTTCTAAGACGGATGGAGGCTAATCTATGATGTCAGCAGAAGAAAATAAGGCAATTGTGCGCCGTTTCTACGACGAATTCTTTAACAAGGGTAACCTCCAGACAGTCAACGAACTGCACACATCGATTATCAACATCATGACCCCAATGCCCCCGATCCAGGGGGTGGGGCTGAGGGTTACATCAGACGCAATTCTGTCTTCCTGACCGCATTCCCTGATCGCCAGCTCACCTTCGACGATCAAGTGGCAGAAGGCGATAGGGTAGCTACCCGCATCACCATGCGTGCCACTCAGACAGGAGACCTGCCGGGCATACCCGCAACAGGGAGACCGGTGACTATTGAGTCGATGCATATCTGCCGGATCTCAGACGGACAGATCGCGGAGGAATGGGAACTCTTCGATGCTCTCGGAATGATGAGACAACTCGCTGCTTCTACTTCGCCGGGTCTCACTGAAAGCTGAGTGCCTTTTATACCGGTTCCCAAAACTAATGACCGTTTGATCCCGAAACCGGCTATTTGAAGGGCTCAGCCTATCATTGCGAGGGCGTAAGCCCGAAGCAATCTCCAGTCGGATGGGCGTCCCGCGCGTCGTCATTCCCGCGTTCGCGATCCCGCGAGGCGCGGGACAGACTGGACCCGGGATCGGAGTCCAGGGTGACGAATGATCGGCAAGATGCCGGTCCCACCTAAGAAAAGATTGCCTCGTCGCTTCAACTTCTCGCAATGACAGGCTGAGACATGACAAGTGCTAAGAATCGTGTCTGTGGTTCCGATCATGTGAAACTAAATCGGACAACACTTTCGAGAATCTTCGTATAGTTACTTCCTGGTTTTTAGGCAATTTCCTTGATTGATGTGCCTCGATTTCTTTCCGTAACAAGAATGATCTGATACTTTAACAATAATTGCTATTCGTCCGGTCAATTCCCCCGGCCCATGGTCGAAAGAGAAAGACATGGATCAAAACCCCGCCGGCAAGGTCTTTGCTTACCGTTGGCTCGTCTTCGGGATCATGGCTGTAGCATACGTCTTTGTGTACTTCCACAGGTTGAGCCCCGCGGTCGTTGCAGTGGACCTCCAGAAAACCTTCGAAACGTCAGGGGGTTTTATGGGACTTCTTGCATCCGCGTACTTTTACCCCTACGCGTTCATGCAGTTGCCCGCGGGTCTTCTTGCAGACTCTTTTGGCCCCCGCAAGACTGTGGCGTCTTTTCTCATGATTGCCGCGTTGGGGAGCCTGATCTTCGGACTGGCGCCAGCCCTGGATGTTGCCGTCGCCGCGAGGGTCATGGTCGGCTTGGGCGTCTCTATGGTGTTTATACCGACCATGAAGATCCTTTCCCAATGGTTCAGGATCCGAGAATTCGCCTTTATGACCGCCATCCTGACCACCATGGGAGGATTGGGCGCACTGATCGCCGCAACGCCTCTGGCTCTGATGACCGAATGGGTGGGATGGCGCGGGTCCTTTGAGATCATAGCCGCAGGCACATTTCTCATAGCCATATTGGTATGGCTGTTCGTTCGGAACCGGCCACAGGACATGGGGTGGCCGTCCGTTGCCGAACTAGATCATCTAGGCCCAGGGGCATCTGCACCGCCGATAGTCATATCGCTCTGGGAAGGGGCGCGTCGCGTTATTACTGAAAGGCACTTCTGGCCCGTAGCAGTCTGGTTCTTCTTCGTTTGCGGGATTTTTTTCAGTTTCGGAGGCCTGTGGGCCGGACCGTACCTCATGCACGTGTACGGAATGACCCGAGCTGAGGCCGGCCATATTCTCAATATGATTGCGGTGGGCATGATCGTGGGGAGCCCTCTGGTGAGTTTCCTATCGGACAGGGTATTTCACAGCCGAAAAAAGGTACTTACACTGGCTTCAGCGGTGCTGTTTCTGGAGCTCCTCTGGCTCAACATATTCCCTCAGGACCTCTGCCGATTTTGGCTCTACGCGGCCTTCTTGATCTTGTCGATATCGTCCTCCGCCATTGTGGTGATCGGCTTCACCACTACCAAGGAATTGTTTCCTGTTGAGATTGCAGGTACATCGGTAGGCGCGGTGAATCTCTTTCCGTTCTTGGGTGGCGCCATTTTTCAACCCATTGTCGGCCGACTCCTGGATGCGTACCCCACAGCTTCGTCCGGAGCTTACTCTCTCGACGCTTATCGAGCCATGTTGCTGGTATTGTTGGGGGCATCGATTGTCGTTGTGGCAAGCACGTTCTTTATGAAGGAAACTTTTCCGGGGTGGACTTTCAAGAAATAAGCAGACTTTGGACCTGTCTGGTTACAGCCAAGGCCAGCCTCCCCTTGCCCGCAGGAACGCCGACCGCTATGATGTCCGGCAGACCATCCCGGTATTCCTCAGATCGGAAGAACTGTCGTGCCTCTGGTCAGCGTCATCATTCCAACATATAACAGAGCGTCAGTGTTGCAGCGGGCGATCCGCTCCGTGCTCGCGCAGACGTTCCGTGATTTCGAGCTGATTGTTGTGGATGACGGTTCGACCGATTCCACGACCGATCTCTTGGAAACATTCGATGGCAGCCTAAAAGCCGTGGTCCAGAAGAACCGCGGAGTTTCCGCGGCCCGCAATCTTGGTATCAATCGGTCAGCCGGGGCTCTCTTGGCGTTCCTCGATTCCGACGATGAATGGCTGCCTGAGAAGCTCGCCAGGCAGACGGCCCTATTCGATGGCAAGGACCCTTATTTTGTCTGCCATACGAATGAGATCTGGCTCCGGAACGGCAAAGAGCTTCCCCAGAAGGGAATCCACCTCAAGCAAGCGGGCCGATTCTTCCCCAGGGCGTTGGAAAGGTGTCTCATAAGTCCATCGTCAGTAGTGATCTCCCGCATGTTGCTAGATCGCGTGGGATGGTTCGACGAGGGCCTGCCGGCCGCAGAGGATTATGACCTGTGGCTTCGGGTTACAGCGTTTCACGAGGTGCATTACGTACCGGAGAAGCTGGTGATTAAGCATGGGGGCAGAACCGACCAGCTTTCTGAGGCTACGCCGGCCATTGATCGCTTCAGGATCCATGCGATAATCAAGATCCTCGAAAACCCCGCCCTCCCCTACGAATACAGGGAAGCTGCGGTCCGGGAACTGATCCGAAAGTGCCATATTGTAGCTTCAGGGTGCATAAGAAGAGGAAAAGAACAGGAGGCTGAAACCTATTTTGAAATGGCTCGCAAATACCAGAACGGCCCTCCTTGACACTCACGAAATAGACCTGCGTGACAGAGCATACTGCATCCCCAGTTTTGCGGACCTGGCCCCACTGGTAAAGTCCATCGACAATGTGGGCATCTTAAATCAGCCCTTGTTGCAGGAGCAGGTGGGCGGCAAAATGGTCCCTGTGCTGGGTAGGCGCCGCCTGCAAGCTGCGCTGCAACTGGGCATCTCCCGGACGGAAGTGAGAATTATCTCGGATCGAATGTCTGAAGCTGAAGGCTTTGTTCTGGCGCTATGGGATAACCTGGGCCACCGGACATTCGATACGGCCTCCACTGCTGTTGTGGTTAGGCGACTCCTCGATCTGATGCCAAGAGAAGTTGTCGCAGATGATTTTCTGCCCCTGCTGCGCGTTCCTGCAAGGGGACCCAGACTGGAACGTCTGCGAGCAATCGGGGGGTTGGGAGAACCTGTGTTGCAATCGCTTGCCTTGGGTCGTATCCAAGAGAAAACCGCATTTATCCTCTCCGCATTGTCGTCGGACGAGCAGGGCGCACTCCTGGGATTGACCGACGCGCTCGGAATGAACGCCAACAAAAGGGCTGAAGTGATCGGTCACCTATGCGATCTCGCGACCTTCCACGGAAAGCCGGTCCTGGAATTTCTACGCGAGGAAGAGGCTCGGTCTGTAATCCATGATGAAGATATTCCCGTTCCGGAACGAGCCGCACGCTTCAGGAGGTTGGTCCGGTCCTGGAAATTTCCGGAACTCGTGAACAGCGAGCAGGAATTCCAGGAATGGCTTCGCTGCCTGCCCGAATCCGACCGAATTGTCGTCCGTGCGGCCCCAGGGTTCGAGAGCCGTGAATGTACGATTGAGATCCGCACGGAATCTCGGGAAGAAGCGGAGAGGATAGTGAACAGGCTTAAGGAAGGTTAGTGGAATGAGCTCCGCGACCGATCGTTTGAACCCATGAAATTCAACATTGAACAAATATGGATTGACGAGGACGCCAAGGATTACCTCTTAACGCGCGAGATCATCCGGAAGCTCCCCGAAGCTGAAGTTGTGGTCGGAAGTGAGTTTGCCGTACGGAGCCGCAGACTGGATCTGGAACCCGATCCGATGCGTCGCGGCAAGCGCATTGTGAGGTTGATGAAGCACAAGGGCGCTTTTGTGAAAGCGTGCCCTGGGACGCCCGAGTATATCTGCTGTGGCCTGGAAATTCTTCACATCGGCCAGGGATGTCCGATGGACTGCCGGTACTGTGCCCTCCAAGTGTACTTCAATCGGCCGGTCTTGGAGGTTTTTGTCAATATTGACGATCTCCTGGGGCGTCTGGCCGAGCACCTGGAGGCCGACTCCCAACGCTTCCACCGAATCTGTACAGGCGAGTTTACAGATTCCCTTGCTCTTAACCCGATAACCGGGCTGGCGCAAGTTCTGGTGAACTTTTTTTCGAGGCGCAAAGGGGCCTCGCTGGAAATAAAGACCAAAACGGATCTCATCGAGCCTCTGCTCGGCATGGATCCCGAAGGTCGAGTCGTGCTGAGTTTTTCCGTGAACTCGATGGAAATCACCCGAACAGAGGAAATAAGGGCCGCGCCCTTGGACAAGCGGCTAGCTTCAGCCTCGAGGGCACAGGACTGCGGCTATCGGATCGGATTTCATTTCGATCCCATAATCCCGGTCCCCGGTTGGGAAGAAGCTTATTCTCATGTCATTGACAAGATTTTTGAACTCGTGAGACCCTCGGCGATCGCATGGATATCCATGGGAGTGTTGCGGTTCGCCCCTGAGCTGAAGGAAATCGCCGGGGCCCGCTTCGGCCGCATTCCCTATTTTCATGACGGGTTTCTGCGCGGCCTGGATGGCAAGAGCCGCCTCCATGTGGATCGCCGAGTCAGGATTTACCGCTCGCTCGCGGACAGGATACGGACGTACTCTCCGGATTCACGGATTTACCTTTGCATGGAATCTCCATATGTGTGGGAGGAATCTCTGGGCATGAGAATGGAATCAGATCAAGATCTGACAGCGTACCTCAATGCCTCAGTCTCATAGCGCCATGAGTTCCTGGAACACCCACGCCATCATAACGCGCGCCGCTTTGAGCACTGGTGACGTTCCGCGGCTGGACGAGTCAATCCCCGTCATCGCGCTGGAAGCTTTCCTGTCCCTTGCAAAAGAACCGCTGCGAGACTTGCTCAAATGGTACTACGAGCTGCTGGACCGCAAAGTTAATGGGGCAGCAGCGAAAAGGGGCGCAACCTCAGAGATTCCCAAAGAGATTCTCACGACCGGCAACTTCCTGGCCGCGCTGAAGTTGAATGTGACCTGCCCTCTCCATTACGTTAGGGTCTTAAGGCCCGAGGAGATGTCGCCGGACACCCCACATGATGCGTCTCGAGCCGGGCCGCCGAGGGGAATGTACGTCGAGACCGGACAAGAGGAGGCCATTCAGGCAAGAGAGGTGCTGTGCACGTTTTCTGATGAGCCGGACTGGGGGATGGATCAGGACCTCTTTTCCGTTGCGCAATACGGTTACGGGTCTTGCCCCTTCGGACCAGGGTACGGGCCGAGTTCCCAGGCCCCATTTCACATGGCATTCTTGCATGAGAACCCGCTGGTCGTGGCGCTTCGTCCGAGTCTGGGCCGAAGTTTCATGGGAGAGAGGATCCAGCTATTCTTCGCCCTGGCCGGAGTTGCCATGGACAGCGGCGTAGACTACTGGGGATGGCGATTTGCCGCATGGGCCATGCATTACTTGCAGGACCTTACCCAGCCGTATCATGCCCGACCTTTTCCTGCCGCCAGGCTACCGCTTCTCATTCGTTTCATCTTGCACCCGAATCCGAGAAGATTTGCCGCGAAGAACGAGAGTTACCTCAAGAATCGCCACATTCTCTTCGAGTCTGCCGTGCATTTTCTTCTCAATGAAGCGGTTAAGAAGGGAGCCGATCATCCATTCCTTCGGGCTCTTTCTGGCGAATTCAGTGCGGGCGGTTTTGATACTCGCCCGCACCGGTGCATCGGATCGGAGATGGGCATAAGGTCCCTGATGAGGGAATCGTCACGGCTGGCGGCAACTTTGGCCAGACAAATCGATCGAACCATGATGGCCCTGATGGACGATCCGAGGATCAGCGACCCGGGCTATTCGCTTGAAAAAGATAAGGCATACCGGATCGAGGACTCCTTCCCCTCAGCCTGTGAAGAAAGGCCCCGTCTCTGTGATGTTTTTACCAGGCTGGTGAGCTTGTGCTTGGCCGGCACCGGAAAGGTATCGCGCTATGCGGTGCGACGAAGCGCGGGTATAGATGACCCGACGTAGCACGTTCGAAGGCGATAACAAATTACCACCTTCTCACCAAAGAGTGTTTCCAGTCCGCCGGTTGCCTTTGCTTCTTCTCAGGATATAGATCATTCCCGGAATCCCGAACAGAAAAGCCCAGAAAAAAGCGAGAATGCGGAACACCAGTGTGGCTGCGATGGAGCGCGCTGGATCCAGGCCGAAGATCTGTGGCACCTGGATCATCACAGCGTCGAAAACACCCAAAGAGCCTGGGGTGATAGGTATCAGGTTTGCAATGTTGCCCAGACTGGAGGTTATGAGCACGGCCGAGGCAGACAGAGGCATGCCAAGTGCCCCGTAGATGAGATAAAACGCTGCCATCAGGGCGAAGGACATGGCAAGAAATGATAAAGCCAGCGCAAGAAGCAGCCTACGGTTCCTGGTGAGGAGATGCCAGGAACGAGCGGCCCTAAAAGCTAGCCCAAGGAGACCACTCCTCTTCCATCTGATAGGCGGAGGGAAAAGGCTCAGATAGAGGCAGCATGCAAAGATACCGACAACAAAGATGCTGAGCACGGGGTGCGAAAAGTTGTGCAACCAGCCCAGCAAGACCAAAGCAACGATCGCCATGCCCGAATTGATAAGAGCGATCAACACAGCCGTACCGCCGTAAATTGCGGCAAAGGACCCGAAATCCAAATCATGTACTCTCTTCAGGTACAGCGCCAGCCCTCCGGTTCCTCCTCTCATTGGGATCAAAAGATTGCCGAGGAGCATCCCTGTGGTTAACGCGATCAATTCGATAAATCCGAGCGACACCTTGAAGTTTTTCAGGAATAAGCTCAATTGGTACGCGTTAATAACGTAGCTGACCAGGACAAGAAGACCGGCTGCAGCTATAGCCGGAAAGGAGACGGCAGCCACAAAAGCAAAATCTTGCCAATGTTCGAAGACGTAGTGCGCGCATAGAATGACAAACGCGGCGACTATGCCGTATGCCAATACGGAGCGTATAAGGGACCTCTCCGAGCCGGTAGTGACTGATGAAGCTGCCGCGCTCATTGATGGCTCGTTCCAGGCAATCAGATCTCCTTTGCGACTGAGGGGTGAGAGTACGGCTTGCAACCTATCAGGTATAGCGCAATGAGCAGGCTGCGTCCAGGATTTCCGACCCACTTGCGTATCCGATCAGTTGCGTGGGAAAGTTGCAGAATAACATTTCACCGCAGCGAACGCAGAGTAGAATTCATATAACAGTTGCCCGCGATCCCAGCGATCTCTGTGGTGAGATATCTAATGCTCTCATGGGTGAAGCTTCCTGGTGTAAGTGAATGGTTGCCTCGAGGGGCACGACGTGATCAATAGTGCCTTAGCCAGACGGGCGCCATGAGATCTTTCATCTTCTTGGTATGAATTTTGAGCCACTGTTCGTCGGGATATTTCCCCCGCGATATGCGGCCGCGCAGTTCGTCGATCAATGGATGACGCGGAAACTGTCTTTTGAATTCTTCATATGTATGTGAAAATTCCTGCAATGCTGAAGCCATAATAACCTCCAAGAAAAAAGGCTGTAACTATCCAGTATCTATGGCTACTACGTTCAGACTTATAATTAACCTATAAGTTCCATAAATTAGTTATTTTATTTAAAGGTTAAGATTATGTAAAGGTGACGTCATTCACGTGAAAGCGGGAATGGCAGCGTTGGTTTGCTCTTTTTGCAGAGGCAGGTCAGGCGGCTGAGATGAGGCAACATCCCCATTCAGCTCTTCTGTTGGCCCAGAAAGCTCCTTCGTAGGGGACATTGTTTATTATGTGGATTTCTCTTTCGATCTTGGCCCCCATCTCTTGGATGAAGGTCCTGAAATCTCTAATGGTCAGACGATGGATGTCTGGGGTGTTGTACCATGGATGGGGGTGGGTATCGGACACCGGCGTTTGTCCCTTAAGGACGTATTCAAAAACCACCTTCCAGTGCCCGAAATTAGGGAATGTGATTATTGACTTGGATCCAACTCTCAGCATCTCTCTGATGAGCCTTTCCGGATTCATCAACTGCTGGAGCGTTCGGCTCAAGACTACGTATTCGTAGCTCAAGTCGGGGAACCCCTCCAGACCTTCATCCAAGTCCAATGTCATTACCCGGATTCCTCTTTCTATGCACCGGATAACTTTTTCCTGGTCGAGTTCAACGCCGCAACCTTCGACATCTTTCTCGTCGCGAAGTCGCTGGAGCAGCGTTCCGGATCCACACCCAAGGTCGAGCACCCTGGTTCCAGGTGTAATCAGACCGATAATTATGTTGAAGCCCACCTCAAACTTGTGGAAAGGCGTGCGAATTTCTGTGACCTCAGCGGACACTGTTCAAAAATCCTCTTATAATTCGTGTAAGAGTCGGCATGCCGGCATTTACAAGAAAGGAATCATGCCCATAGGGCAAATCCAACTCAACGAAAGACACATGCTTTTTTGTGGCCTGAAGAGCCCGCACCATGGCCAACGACATGGAAGTGGGATAAAGCCAATCGGAATTGAAAGAGAGTATCAGCAGCTTTGCCGAAATATTCTCGAATGCTGTTACGAGATCTCCGCGGGGTCCTCCCAGGTCAAAGTAATCAATAGCCTTGGTGATGACGATGTATGAATCCTCATCGAATCTACGCATAAAGCTGCTACCCTGGTGCTCCAGGTAAGACTCCACCTCAAACTCTCCGCCCTCCATGCCGTTCTCACCGAGGCTATAGCTGTATCCGTCGATGTCTTTGAGCATGAGCTTTCGCCCGAACTTCGCTTCCATCGTTTCTTCTGACAGATAGGTAATATGGCCGATCATGCGCGCAACAGCCAGACCTCGGCCCATCTTCTGGTACATGTGGCCTGCTTCGGAATCCGGGCACACTCGGGCGGGATCGCTGTAAATGGCATTGCGGCCCACCCAGTTGAACGCTATCCCCTGTGGCGAGAGTCTTGCTGTGGCCGCGATCACCACCGCCGAGCGGATTTGGTCGGGATGGCGGACTGCCCACTCCAAAGCTTGCATGCCCCCCATTGAACCGCCAATAACGTTGTGCAGCTTTTCGATGCCCAAGTGCTGCACCAGCAGCCCTTGCACGTTAACCATGTCTCCCATGGTGATCAGCGGGAACGACCTCCCGAAGGGCTTCTCGGTGGTCGGGTTGATGCTGCACGGTCCGGTGGTCCCTTTGCACCCGCCAAGACAATTCGACGAGATAACAAAGTACCTGTCAGTGTCGATCCCTTTTCCAGGACCGATCATCGCATCCCACCACCCTAGCCTGCCATTCGCGTCGATGCCTGCGGCATGCGCGTCGCCGGAAAGGGCGTGAAGGATCAGAACCGCGTTGTCACGCTCGGGCGATAGTGTCCCATAGGTCTCGTAGGCCACCGTGAGAGGCCCCAGAAAGACCCCGGATTCCAGGGTGATCCCGTCGAATTCTGCGTACTGAGTATTTACCCGGCCGTATAGGCCGTCCGAATCGGCGTATTCCTTAGTAGATCCGATGGCCATTGCGCGAAATTCCTTCATCACCCATGATGGGTTGCGATAAACGGGCCCCATCGCAGATTTTTTCGGGAGCAGGTCTCTTCCTCAATGCCAGAGCAGGCACAGCCGATTTCCGTCGGCCTCATCACGGTTTCTATTCTATACCAAATAACTCTGGAACTGAAGTAAACCCGGCAGCAAACATGCTTGACTGTAGTTACTCACACATTTCGAGATTTGCAATACTGTGGCGCGGGGAAAGCTCCGCTTTTTTTTCTCTGGGACATGACTGCGCTCAAATTATGCATGATCGCGGTCTCGATGAGGAATTAATTGTCGGAGAAATCCGGCAGACGCGGGAACTCCCCACAGAAAGAATGGATCACCTGGTCTACCGAATCGCGACGCCCCGATGCAGCTATTTCCCGCAAGAACGCGCCGGCCTCAGCCCGGTAAAACCATTCCTCTCCGAAGCGCAACTCAAGAAACTTCCGAAGCACGTACGCGGCAGCCCAACCATTCAAGTAGTCCAGTGCATAGAAATCCGGCTCCATGTCTACAAGATAACCCTCAGGCTCGTAGATGAATCCTGTCGCGGCGTTGAGGTTCCGGCAATAAGGTCCGGAATTCTTGATGTCACCTGTTTCGTGAAGCTCTTTCTCCGCCAGAAACTTGCCTATATAGCGACGAATAAGACACAATCGCTTGGTCTGCAAAATGCCGGCAAGAGCGTCGGCTTCATTTGAAGGCATCCCGGCCGTTCCGGTTAACCAGGCAGGGCTGTCAATGAGGTCCATGAAAAGGAAAGCAAACGCTTCGTCAAGCGCAGGTGAACGATACAGGCGCCGGTCTTCTATAGGGAGAGCCGGATCAAAGTGGCTCAAGAAGAATGCGTGCCCGGTTTCGTGGAGCAGCGTCTCCACATCTATGAGTCCGCCTACCGGCTTCATAAGCACATGCACTTCCCCGGGTATCTCCACTCCAACACACATGCCGTTAGGATTCTTGGCCGGCGAGTCAGAAATGTGCGCGATCACGTCGGGTCGTGACCACAAATCAAACCCCAGGCCCTTGAACGTCTTGTGGATGTTCTCCTTGAGTCCGGACAGCGGGAAAAAACTGTCAAATCGCTGGATACGAAGCAGGTGCAGCGCGTGATAGCGGCTCAAGTTATTAAACGGCTTGCCGATTTTTTCTTCAATCCACGGAACAATGCGTCTGTGGTACGTTTCCGCAGTCTGGTCAAGGTACTGCAAGAAGACCTGGGCCTGCTCGGCAAATGAGACCTGCTTTTTGGCCTCTGAGAAACGCGCATAGTTGTCGAAACCAAACCGCTCAGTCACGGTTCGAATGGAGAGTTCGAGAATTCCAAGAAGCATGGGATTCACGATTCCCTTGAGGAAAATCGTGTTCTCCTTTTGCATGGCCACCCGTTTGTCAAAATCTGCCTGAACCTGAAGCCACGGCACAACTTCCAGAGCGGGGATTTTTTCCGGCCCCACATGCATCCTTCCACGCTCCACGTAGAATCTCAGCATGTCCCCCAGAGAAGCGGTCTGTTCCTCCACCGCAAGGTCCATACACCCGAACAGTATTCGGTCTATCCTCCGGGCTATTTCGGCGCCTTCCGCATCCCTTAGAGCCTTACGCAGAAAGCCTATGGTCTTTGGCCTTAACGGAACCGGGTGAGATTCGATAATGTCCAGCGTGTTCAGGGCAGACGGGACACCCCGGAGTTGATCTATCGACAAGCGAGCGAGTTCACGATGAACGGAGTCGATCTCTTCCACAACTTTTTGAACTGTCAGTTGGCTCAAACTCTTCCCCCTCGGCAAACCGTCGGCCCCTATAGGAGCCCGCTACAAAGAGCAAGGTCTCCATCCGAACTTCACGGCACTACTATAACCGCGACCCGGAGATAGGAGCCGGTGTCTGCGAACATCCTCAACAAATGGGCAGTCTTCCCCCTCGGATCGCCCAAGTCGGATGACGATGGACGCTCACTGCCACAGCACTTGATTCTCAGGTTCTCGTTTCCGACAGACCACACCGGCCCGCCGGGCCTAACCTGAAGCTCAGTTTACTCTTTTTCTGTTTGTATGGAAGCCTGTCAATTAGGCGACAGGCGGCAAAAGAAGAATCATGCCGACCAATTTATAAGCTGTTCACTCCCCATCACTACCATTTCGTCGTGAGGCGGATTGCAACCCAGACTCCTTGCGCGGGGCCCAAAGTCAGGTGATTCCAGTTATGCCTGTACTAGTAGTTTTGCGCCCACTTCGAACGATGAGGCCGCTGCTCGGTGCGCGGCTGACCGTTGTTTCGGCGATTGGATCTGTTCTGGTTGTGGTAGCGGTTTGACTTGTTCATGAGGCAATCCCACGAACAATAGCCGTACACCGAATAAGTCATAGTCTGATTCGCGGTGTACTCTTTGCCACAGGTCTTACATCTTTCCAAAATGTTTCCTCCTTGGCCTCTCCCAGGCCTCTCTGTGTTACTAGCCTCCCGTCTCTTATGCACGGGGTCTACAAGAAGATTTCCTCCACTTCAATGTTTAAAGTGAAGATCGGTCTATAATAGGTCGCATCGGTACTGTCAACTGTTTTCAGCGAAGCGCTTTGCGTAAGAAGACTTCGGTCTAATTCTCAATGAGTTAACGCCCGTGGATCTCTCAGGCGTACCGCCGATATCGGCTGGGGACGCGAGGCTGAACTTCCCCCGCTCATCTTCACGCCACAATATCAAGTGCGACTTGTAACCCTATCAAAGAATGTTTGGTCGCTCCTAGTCTGGGGGAGCATTAATGCTGCGGCGCATCGCGCAGGCATGATTTCCGAAGTTCGCCCTACGATTTGAACTCTGCGGAGCCGGAATTCCTTATCTCAGTTTGAATTGACCTCCACTGAGATCAAAGGACAAGACCACATGAACTATCTAGCATATCCGCGCTTGCACGGCGTCCGTGCCAGGCCCCGATCTTCACTGACTCTGTACTAGTCCATTCCCTTGTTGATGAGGACATTCCATTAGAGGAAAAGTTCGGTCGTCACGGACGTCTTATAACAAAAAACCTTTCAGGCCAAGAAACCCCTTCTTCCGCGAAGGGCCACTCAACTCACGGGCAGGTGGGGATGGTTCAAATTAATTTCTTCCGGCCGGTACGCTCTACGGGGAATATCCCTGGATGGAGCCTTTCTGTGGATGCTCTTGCTCCATCACTATTAATGTTCTTATCACCTGCAGGCGGACTTGTCAAATCCATTGTGGGCAGCGGGGACACTGAAACTGAGAAAACCCTTCGCTCTATTTCTTGCAGTTGAGGATCTTGTAACTCTATTTCCGTGCCCTCCACGTCGCCGTGAAAAGCCTTTGGAATTCATTATAATCAATTCTATGCGGCGCACCACAGGAAGTCAACAGCCGCGCACATCAGGGGCTTCCGTTTCCTCGGTCAAATCAAATCCTTTTGACTTTCCGCTCTCTCTTCTTTATGCTATACGACTGCGCAATTATTGTCAGGAAAGATACAGTATGATCTCTTGTAAAAGACTTCTTGCAATTTTCATCGCTTGTTTTGCGATCACGGCCTGTGGGGCAGCCAAGTACCTGAAGGGAGGAGTCTACAAAGAGCTGGACGAAAACTTGACCATCGTGGGTTTGACTGAGAATCCTAATAAATACCTGGATAAAGACATCGTCATATCGGTACGCTACTACAAAAAGGGGGACATTCCTTGTCCATTAGGCGAAAACTACATAAACTTCATAATAGCTGATCGCGTCAGCTACATAACACTGAATAAGATCTGGATGAAGAAGGATAAAGCCAAGGTCCTGGATGCGCTGAAGGAAATGGAAACTATTGTGATGAAGGCCAGGGTTTTTAAGATTGACAAGGAAAAGGATCCGAACATCGAAGCCCTGGAGATAGTGCCCGAGTAAGTGGCCGGTTGACCAAGATTTGGATCTGCCGGCCTCAGCGGCGCAGCCCCAAAACTGCCTAAGGTGCAAGTCGTTATTGCGGTCACGCTCTGTCCCGTCTCTCACTGAAAGTGAGGCTGCCCGCCATAGGCTCAAGCGAAACAAATCGCCGTAAGCCCGGTGAACTTTCCTTGCATCCATATTGCGGACCTGGGGTCATCGAGTATCGACACAGAACAGGAGCGAACGTTGCCGAAGTTTTTGATCACGAGCGCCCTCCCCTACGCCAACGGCGACATACACTTGGGCCACCTCGTCGAATACATTCAGACCGACATTTACGTGAGATTTCTTCGCCTCATCGGTGAGAACGTGATCTATATGTGCGCGTCGGATGCGCATGGCACTCCTATAGAGATCAATGCAGCCAAAAGAGGTATCAGCCCGAAAGAACTGGTCAACGAGTTCCACGAAAGGCACAAAAAGGATTTTGCCGGATTTGATATAAGTTTTGATGAATTCTACACCACAGATTCGCCTGAAAATCAGCGACACTGCGAGATTATCTATCTGAGAGCCAGAGAAAAGGGGCACATCAGCACGCGTGAAATCGAGCAGTACTATTGCGAGGTATGCGGCCGTTTCCTCCCCGACAGGTACATCAAGGGGACCTGCCCGAAGTGCGGTGCCCCGGATCAGTATGGGGATGTTTGCGAGGCATGCGGCGCGACCTACCGGCCAACCGAAGTTCTCGACGCCAAGTGCGCTATATGCGGAGCAACGCCGTCACTACGGACATCCAAGCACTTCTTTTTCCGACTCAAGGATTTCAACGACTTCCTGAGCCGGTGGATTGCCGAACCCGGCCATCTGCAGGGTGAAGTCCGGGCCTTTGTCAGTACCTGGATCGAGCAAGGTCTTCAGGACTGGGATATTTCACGGGATGGGCCTTATTTCGGGTTCAAGATTCCCGGCGAACAGGACAAGTATTTCTATGTATGGCTGGATGCTCCCATAGGCTATATTGCAGCTACCGAGCATTACTGCGAACGTCTCGGCAACTGCAAGACGGAAGAATATTGGCTTGACCCGGCCGCAGACGTGGAGATTCATCATTTCATCGGCAAAGACATAGCTTATTTCCACACTTTGTTCTGGCCGGCAGTACTGACCGCCGCGGACTACCGGCTCCCCACCGCAGTCCATGTTCATGGCTTCCTCACTGTGGACGGACGCAAGATGTCCAAGAGCCGGGGAACCTTCATAACGGCCCGACAATTCGCGAACTTTCTGAATCCGTGGTACCTACGCTACTATTATTCGACCAAAATGAGCAACTCCATCGACGACCTCGACTTGAACATCGAGGAGTTTGTAAACCGCACCAACGCTGAACTTGTAAACAACATCACCAATCTTATCAGCCGCACCGTCGGTTTTCTAAATAAGAGGCTGGAGTCGAGACTCGGGACCCTGTCCGAAGCGACACGCGGACTAATGAACGAAGTTGAGGCTTTCATCGATAGGGCAAGGGAAGATTACGCGGGGCTTCGTTTCAACCAGGCCACGCGCAATATCCTATCCATTTCGGACATAGCCAACAATTATGTCCAGCAAAACGCGCCGTGGACCGTGGTCAAGACCGATCCTGACCAAGCGAGGAACGATCTCACCTTCGTGGTGAACTGCATAAAAATAATTGCAGTGCTGCTCAAGCCCATTATCCCCGCGTACTGCCGGCGGGTCGAGGAAATTCTGAAGCTGGGAAATCTCACTTGGGAGGATGCCAAGTTCGATCTCCAGAATCATGAAATAGGTGCTTTTGATAAACTTCTGGAACGCCTCGAACACGGCGCCCTCGAAAAGCTTGTCGACATTGGCCGTCAGGATGGCATCCAAAAGGAGGCTCCACCTTTACCCGAAGTGCCGCCTTTCAAAGATGAGATCACCATCGAAGACTTTGGCGGGATGGACATCCGAGCAGCAAAGGTCAAGTCCGCCGAGACCATCGAGGGTTCGGACAAGCTTCTTAAACTGGAAGTAGATCTGGGCCGCGAAATCCGGACAGTCTTGGCCGGCATCAAAGGATCTTATGAGCCTTCAGAATTGATAGGTAGGACCGTGCTTGTTATAGCCAATCTCAAACCGAGAAAGATGAGATTCGGCGTCAGCCACGGCATGATCCTTGCCGCTGCCGACAAAGATGGAAAAGTCGCAATTTGTGAAGTGGATTCGGGCATTCAAGCGGGCACGCCCATAAAATAGCGCGATAGCTTGGCACCCCATTGCTATGCCGCTGATGCATGCGGTTATGTTCAAAGAGCAGCCTTCGTTTCCCGGGGGACCTGTGCGACCCAATCAAGCGAGTCTAACTGCAGAGTACATGGCCTTGTTCCGCGCGCTTGAGTCCGTACGACCTCCTTCAAGCCGACTCTTTTACGACCCATTCGCTCGCAAGTTTCTCCGCCCAACTCTCCGCATTGTCACAGAGGTGGCGCGTGTTCCGCTGGTCGGCGAGGCTATTCCGCGGATCATTGATCACCGGTGGCCCGGTGCACGAACATCGGGCGTCGCGCGCACCCGCTTTATTGACGATGTACTCCTCCGAGCGCTTCACGATGGAGTGGAGCAGGTGGTCATTTTGGGAGCAGGCTTTGATTGCAGAGCTTACCGCCTCCCTGGAATGGATCGCGTGCGTGTGATCGAAGTAGATCACCCTGACACCCTTGAAGCAAAGCACGAACGGCTCCAACAACTCCTTGGGAGCATACCCAACCATGTTCGTTTTGTGGCTGTTGACTTTAACCGGCAACATCTTGAGGATGTGCTAACGGCGCCGGTATTGGATAGCCTCCGTAAGACTTTCTTCCTCTGGGAAGGTGTTACGAACTATCTCACTGCCCCCGCAGTTGATGCGACGTTTCGTGCCATGCGCGGCCTTGCGGAAGCTAGTCTAGTCCTATTCACTTATGTCCATAAAGACGTGCTTGACGCACCAGGCGTGTTTGAAGGCACAGATAGCTTGAACCACACACTTCAGAGCGCAGGGGAGCATTGGACGTTTGGTTTCGATCCGTCCGAACTGTCGGAATATCTTGAACATCGTGGGGTTAGACTTGTGGAGGACATCGGTGCAGCAGAATACCGAGCACGCTACATGAATGCAAATCGGCGTATGCTACGCGGATATGAGTTCTACAGGATCGCTCTAGCCGAAAGCCAGCCTCCGCCGCCATCTAGAAACGACTTGTGAATTACGTCAAGAACAAACGGGCTGCATGCTGACTCGTCCGCATGCAGCGGACCTGAACTGGAGATAGACTCGTGTCTGAGCAGTCTAATGGGGAACCGGATACCGGTAGCAAGTTAGGTCAAGAGGGCCACCGCTGCCACGTGCGTGAAGCGAAGTTCAGCGATGTGGAGGTGCTGGATGCGTATTCCCGCGCAGTTGAAACCGTGGTGGAAGCCGTCGCTCCGGCCGTTGTGAGTATCGTGGTTCAGATCAAGTCTCGCAGCGAGCGACAAGCCTTTCCAATGGGTGGCACCGGTTCCGGTGTCGTGATTGCACCAGACGGTTATGTCCTCACCAATAGCCATGTCGTCTCAGGCGCGGAGTCGATGGTAGTCAAATTCAGAGATGGGGTCACCCACCACGCCACACTCGTGGGGGAGGACCCTCCTACCGACCTTGCAGTAATCCGCGTCGACGCGTCGGGATCGCCCTACGCTACTGTAGGTGATTCGGGCAGCCTTCGGGTTGGCCAACTCGTGATCGCCATAGGCAATCCGCTAGGCTTTGACTCCACCGTGTCAATAGGAGTGATAAGCGCGCTCGGCCGCGCACTTCGGAGCCGCGATGGGCGGTTGATTGAAAACATCATTCAACATACCGCGCCTCTCAATCCGGGCAACTCGGGTGGTCCGCTTGTTAACTCCCGGGGCCACCTGGTGGGTATTAATACTGCAATAATAGCGATGGCGCAGGGAATTGGCTTTGCTATCCCCTCCAATACAGCGAATCTGGTGGTCTCCCAGTTGATCACCCAGGGGCGCGTCAGGCGCGGACACCTCGGGCTTGTGGGCGGAATACGCCGTTTAGACAGGCGCCTGGTACGGCTCCATAATCTCGGCCATGAGTATGCTGTCGAGATAGTCAGGGTCTATGCAGACGGACCGGCAGGCCAGGCTGGAATGCGGGAAGGGGACCTGATCATCGGAATCGCTGACCAGTCGGTCGCTACTTTGGATGACCTGCATCGTTTTCTGACCGAATGGCCGGTGGGCCGACCGGTCAAGATAACGATACTACGGAGAGCGGCCAAGGAAGAAATTGAAGTGACCCCTTCTGAGGCCTCTTACGAGGGCAGGAGCTGAATCTGCAACATTTTGTCGTTACATGTGTCTGTCGTGATAATATGTTAAGCAATGCTAAATTACGGCATTCGTGCCGATAAGTAGTAATTAAATGCTAGAGTGGCTCCGGGCAATTCAAGTGCGCTGAGGCCCTGCATCCACTTGGTCACAATTAGATGAAGACGGGCTCTGCCCGCCAATTAGATCGCTATTTTGCACAACATTGCACCACAATGAAAAAAGGGGGAATCCATGACAGACAATATTGATCAGAAAGGCCTCCCGCAGGTGAAGCTCAATGTCAACCGCAAAGAGTACACGGTTGCTGTCGCTCCCGATACTCCTCTTTTATGGGTAATTCGGGAAGAGCTTGGTCTTACTGGTACGAAATACGGTTGCGGCATTGCCCTCTGCGGGGCCTGTACCGTACATGTGGATGGAGAAGCAGTCCGGTCCTGCCGCACTCCTGTTTCGAAGGTCCTCGGGAAGGAGATCACCACAATCGAGGGGCTGTCTCCCGATGGCAATCACCCGTTGCAGAAGGCGTGGATAGAGGAAGAAGTTCCGCAGTGCGGCTACTGCCATTCCGGCCAGATAATGAGCGCTGCGGCCCTGTTGGCACAAAATCCTACCCCAACGGATGCGGATATTGACAAAGGCATGTCTCACAACATTTGCAGGTGCGGAACATATCAACGAATTCGCAGCGCGGTTCATCGGGCATCGGAGATGACCGCCGGAGGAGCGTCGATACCGGCCTCCGCCGCGCCTACACGTCATTCGTCGAGTCAAGCGCCCGGCCACTCGGGAAAACCTTCTCCGTTGGGCGCGTTCATTCGCATCGGCGCCGACGAAACGATTACCATTATCGTTAACCATTCGGAAATGGGGCAAGGCGTTTACACCTCGCTACCAATGCTCGTGGCTGAAGAACTAGAGTGCGATTGGCGCAAGATCGTAGTGGAAGCGGCGCCGGTAGATCCCGCGTACAACCACACGCAATGGGGAATTCAGGGGACCGGCGGCAGTACCAGTGTTGCAAGCGAATGGGAGCGTTTGCGGAAGGTCGGCGCGACTGCTCGGGAAATGCTCATCGCCGCTGCGGCTGATACGTGGAAAGTGGACAAAGCAAGCTGCCGGGCTGAGAATGGCACGGTGACACATTCGAGCGGCAAGAGTTTGACCTACGGTCAACTTGCAGCCAAAGCCGCAAATGTGTCTATGCCTGAAGAAGTTGGGCTAAAAGACCCTTCTACATTCAAAATCATCGGCATGACGATGAAACGCTTGGATACCCCTGAAAAGACCAACGGCAAGGGAGTGTTCGGGATCGACGTAAACATTCCCGGTATGCTCATTGCGGTCGTCGAGAGATCGCCGGTGTTCGGCGGAAAGGTTAAGAGCTTCAAGGCTGACAAGGCCAAGGCTGTTCCCGGTGTCAAATCCGTGGTCCAAATACCGTCAGGCGTTGCGGTCGTTGCGACGGGCTTTTGGCCGGCAAAAATAGGCCGAGACTCACTTGAGATCGTCTGGGATGAAGGCCCAGACGCGAAGCTTTCCACGGATGGAATGCGGGAAGAGTATGCGGACCTGGCTAAAAAGCCTGGAGACCCGGCGAGGAAAGAGGGCGATCCTCAACAGGCGCTCAAAAAAGCTGCCAAACAACTAAACGCCCAATATGAAGTCCCATACCTCGCTCATGCGCCTATGGAGCCTCTGAACTGTGTGGTAGATCTACGTGCCGACAGTTGCGAGATCTGGACTGGAACTCAGTTTCAAACTGTTGATAGACTGATGGCGGCAGAGGTGACGGGACTGGAGCCCGAACAGGTTAAGATTCATACGACACTCCTCGGCGGAGGCTTCGGCCGTCGCGCGAATCCCAAGTCCGATTTCATCGTCCTGGCAGTGGAAGTCGCCAAAGCTGCAAAGGCCCCTGTTAAGGTGATGTGGACCCGTGAAGACGACATGAAAGGCGGCTGGTACCGCCCCATGTGGTACGATCGAATCTCCGGAGGGCTCGACGCTGAGGGAAACATAGTCGGATGGCATCAGACTATTGTCGGCCAGTCAATAGTAACCGGAACGCCCTTTGAGGGCGCCATGATTAAGGATGGCATAGATGAAACGTCCGTTGAAGGGGCTTTCGACATGCCATACGAAATCCCGAACATCCTCGTTGACCTCCACTCCACGAAAATCGTCGTACCGGTGCAATGGTGGCGTTCAGTGGGACATTCACACACTGGTTTCGTCGTCGAGAGCTTTATGGATGAGCTCGCGCACGCGGCACGCAAAGACCCTTATGAATTCCGTCGCAAGCTCCTGGTGGAGCATCCCAGGAACCGCGCCGTTTTAGAACTGGCTGCGCAAAAGGCGAACTGGGGCTCTGCGTTACCAGAAGGTCGCGGCCGCGGCATAGCTCTGCACAAGTCCTTTGGCAGCTTCATCGCCCAGGTGGCCGAGGTCTCCGTAAGTTCAGAGGGAATGGTGCGTGTCCACAGGGTGGTGTGCGCGGTTGACTGCGGCAGAGTGGTGAATCCAAATACCGTCGAGGCGCAGATGGAGGGCGGAATAGTCTTCGGCCTAAGTGCTGCTCTGTATGGCGCGATCACGTTGAAAGACGGTCGGGTGCAGCAGAGCAATTTTAACAATTACAAGATGTTGGCCCTAAACGAAATGCCGAAAGTGGAAGTTTACATCGTGCCGAGCCAGGAACCGCCAACCGGAGTGGGGGAACCGGGAGTGCCGCCAATTGCCGCTGCCGTAGGAAATGCCGTATTTGCAGTCACCGGCAAACGCATCCGGCGACTACCCATTGACTCCGAAGAGTTGAAAAAGACATAACACCGGTTTGAGTTTAGACGAGGAAGAATCGGGGAGGGTCTTCTTGTAAGAAGGGCCTCCTCGAGAGCTTCTAGCTTATGTGGAATCCTCATTTCCCCCGGGGAGAAATGAAGATTCCAGCAAGTGTTGGGGTTTCTTGGAGGGGGTTTGGAGGAGCCGTCTTTACAAAGAAGGTTCCCCCAATCTTGGAGTTCTGAACGCAAAACGGTGTCAGTGATGAGCGCATCCACCGCCGGCGTGACCCGCGCAGGTGAACTTGGCCTCAAACTGAGGAAGTTGCTGCTGCTGGATGAGATCAATATTCTGGCCGACTGTTCCTTGGACGGCACGATACACCGTAATTCCCTGGGCCAGTAGTCCTCTCAGCGCACCCATTCCGATACCCGCCACAACTACGGCATCCACCGCCTTTCCTCCCAAGGCTTTCAAGGGCTGGCACATGCCGTGAGCATGGTGTAGGTCGCCGTTCTGAATCTCTTCCGCGCTCATATCCTGAGTGTCCACAATGACAAAGCCCGGAGCTGATCCGAAATGTTCGTAAACTACGCTGTTCATTCCTTGTAAGGTTTCAGCAGGAAAACAAATCTTCATCGTGTAATCTCCTCGCTTGATTCTTTTCATTGTTGGTGCGGCACGGACGAGCCTGGAGGCACGCCCGTGCCGCACCATGCTGGGTTGAAAGCGGACAAACTTGACCGCTCAAGGCATACGCCCTCGGAATTGTTTCTTTTGGCAAATTCCTCAGCCTCTGCGAACACCACCGTGATCATCAAATCTACTGATTGATCTATTCTTGCATTCGGGGCATTCCAAAGGCCTGCCCGTTCCATACGGCAAGCCCCACGTGTGCCGGCACTCATCACACTTGAACGTTCGCTTATCCGGCATTTCCACTTCGCCACCTTCAATGCGAAGAGCAAGACCTTCAGATAGCGCTTGAGCCACCTTGCGCCGCGCAGCTTCGACAATCCTACCAAAGGTCTGGCGTGACACGTTCATGCGCTCTGCTGCCTGTTCCTGATAAAGCCCCTCCAGATCGGCCAGCCTGATAGCCTCAAGTTCGTCCATTGACAGGACAATCTCTTCCAGGATAGAGGTCGGCACACCCGCAGGCTTGAAAATTCTGCAAGCAGGTTGTTCAGCGATTCTTCGGCAGCATTTGGGTCGGGCCATTACCATTCACCCCAGGAGCATTATGGGCTTATGCTCATAATTGTCAAGGAGAGATTGTCTCTTCTGAAAACAGCAAGTCCCCGAAGCAAGTTTTCACTTTGTGGGCGATTTTTGCGACCGAATAGGTCCAGCGTCTCTTTAAACAGTGTACCTATCGGATGGAGAGGACAGAAGGGAAGCTGTTGGATAATCTTCCAGCTTGATGGATCACTTGAGCTGGAAGATTGGTACATTGAACTCCCGGACTGGGCTTCTTCACACCCCCAAATGGGCAAGCAGCTTGGTTCTATCCAGTTTGTCCACGGTTTCGGTGTACTTGAGGACACCCTTCTCCAAAATAGAGACGCGGCCGCAGACTTTCAGAACTGTGTCCAAGTTCTGCTCTACCAACAGTACGGTCACACCTTTTTCACGATTGAGGCGCTGGATAGAACTGCGGATGGTCTCGACCATGATCGGCATTAGTCCTTCTGTGGGTTCATCCAGGATGAGGAGCTTGGGACTGGCTATCATGGCCCTGGCCATGGCGAGCATCTGCTGTTCACCACCAGAGAGGGTCCCTCCCAACTGCTCGGGGCGCTCTCTGAGCCGAGGGAAGTAGTCGTAGATTTCTTCTAGGAGCCCTTGATCCAAGCGTCCCGACACCGCGGCCGTCATGATGTTTTCCAAGGTGGTAAGCTTGGGAAAGATGCGCCGGCCCTGGGGCACGTAGCCGATTCCGAGCCTGGGAATCTGATGCTCCGGCATGCGAGTAATGTCCTGCCCCTGAAACGTTATAGTCCCCTGTTTCGCTCTCGAGAGGCCGAAGATCGTTCTCAACGTTGTGGTTTTGCCCACGCCATTGCGGCCGACCATCCCGAGCACCTCGCCCGTATGAACCGAAAGCGTCACGCCTTGGAGGATGTAGCTCTTGCCGTAATAAACGTGGACGTCTTTGAGTTCCAGCATCATACGGACTTCCCGAGATAAATTTCCTGAACTTGGGGATTGCACTTCACTTCGCCCACCGGACCTTGGCACAGGACCTCGCCGTAGTTCAAAACGTATATCGCAGAGGCCAATTCCGTGATCACGTCCATGTCATGCTCCACAATGATGACATTGCCGATGGTCGTCCGGGACAGTTCCTTGATCCACCGTGTGATGTCCTGAGTCTCCTTGGCCGACAATCCGGCAGATGGCTCATCCAATAGCAAGAGTTCAGGTCGAGTGGAGATGCCGATAAGGATTTCCAGAAGGCGCTGGTCGCCGTGTGAGAGATTTCCGGCAGGCTGATTTGCCTGGTGATCCAGTCCACCCATCACCAGCAGATCTTCCACCACTGCCACGACCGCCTTGTCGGAAAGTGCCCCGCGCAGCCACGAGCGATGCCGGCCGTGGCCGATTTGGGCTCCCAGGCGCACGTTCTCGAACACGGTCAAGTCCTGAAATATGCTGGTCTTCTGATAAGTCCTGGAGAGCCCCCGGCGACATATTTCGTAGGGGGGCAATGCCGTGATATCCTTACCCTTAAATATCACCCTACCACTATCGGGACGCAGGTTACCGGACAGCACGTTGAAAAAGGTCGTCTTGCCGGCGCCGTTGGGACCGATGACGGCCAAGACCTCTCCTTCCCGTATCTCGAAGTTTACTCCGTTAAGAGCTTTCAGGCCCCCGAACGTGATGCTCAGTTGTTCCGTGCGCAGGACGACCTCGTTGTTCACGACTTGCCTCCAGGCTCCATCGATGCCCGACGCTCGGCGACCCATTGGAACACGGTGCCAAGCATGCCCTTGGGCGCCAGCAGGATGATCGCTATAAGCAAAACGCCTACCAGGATGGGATAGAAATCGACGAGCCAGGACGAAAGGGCGTCTTCCGCGGAAACAAGGAGAGCAGCTCCCAGGAAGGGTCCCCAGAGGGTTCCCGCGCCGCCAACTACGGTCCACAGTACGGCTTTTCCGGAGAGTATCCAAAAGAACAGTTCGGCGCTCGTGGTAGAATTGAGCAAAGGGTACAAGGCACCAGCGAGCCCGGCCACCGTGCCGGACAGAGTAAACGCAACCAGCTTCAGATAAGCAGTATTGTATCCGATCATCTGGGCCCTGGCCTCGTTCTCTCTAATAGCCACCACGGCTCGGCCCACCGGCGAGTCGAAAAAGAGCCAGACGACCAGGAATGCCACTGCCGCGACCCCGAGGACTAGGTAATATTTGGTGATGGGAGACCTCAGGCTGAACTCCCAGGCGATAATCTGCAGATTTGGAAGCCGGATGTTGATCCCTTCATCGGCCCCGGTGATGGTTCGGAGGTTCATGGCCAAAAGAAAGAGGATCATGGAGATCACAATAGTAAACACTACAAAGTAATGTGATGAGAAGCGGGAGACAATCAATCCGACCGCAATAGAAAAGATCATGGCAAAGGCCATACCCGAAAAGATCCCCAGCCATACTGAAGGGTAGACGTACTTCACCGCAAAAACGAAACCGTAGGCACCAAGGCCGAAAAAAGAGGACATGCCGAAATTGAGGAGGCCCATCTTGCCGAAGATGATGTCGAACCCTAGCGCGAAGAGGCCCCAGATGATCACCTCGGTCAGGATGTACCTGGGGTACCTATCCAACACATGTGGGGCGACTAATAGGCATATTCCCACGCCCAGCACCACAAGCCAGCCAATTCGAGAAGAACTGGTTTGCCCTTCAGCGGACATCATTCCTCCCCGAACAGGCCTTGAGGCCGTATGAACAGAACCACTACCATCAGCGCCATTCCAATTACCTTTGCCATGACAGGGTTGACGAACGCGGCCGATACCCCGATGACGACTTCGATGACCAGCGACGCTACCAGCGTCCCTATGACCGACCCAAAGCCGGCCATGATCACCACTATAAAAGCGTCTATAATGATCGAGTGTCCCATGGTGAAGGTAACCGAGCTGATGGGCGCGGCCAGCGCCCCACCGAGGCCGGCCAGTGCCGAGCCAAGACAGAACACGAATGCATAGACCCTGCGCACTGGGATTCCCATGTTCATGGCGGTCTCGTAGTCCTGCCTCGTAGCACGAGTCCAAAGACCGTACCGAGTCCGCTTCAGGAAGACCATAAGGCCCAAAATTACCAAAGCCGAGAAAACCGCGCAAAAGATGCGATAGAGCGGATAATCACCCCCGATGAAAGGGATGTTGTACGGGATCGGATTGGGAATGCTCCTGGGAACCCCGCCATAGGTTAGAAAAACCGTCTGTTCCAGTATAAACAAAATGCCGTAGGTGATGATAACCGTCACAATGGGTGGCTTGCCCAAGGCAAACCGAATTGTCGTCAGATAGATGATGAGTCCCAGCAGAGCCAGCGCGAGCGGAGATATGATGAGGGCGAAAACCCACCCCCCCATCGAGGCGAACGCATAGTAGGCCACAACGGCGCCCACCGTGTACAGAGCGCCGTGGGCCACGTTCACGATTTCCAACTGACCGTAAATGAGGGTGAGCCCGATGGAAATAAGAGCCAGAATCAGTCCCCACACCAGCCCGTTGACCACCTGGGAGATGATCAGCTCCGTCATGGCTTAGGCCTTCTGCTTGGTGTAGTCCACTTCGGACGGGTAATCCAGGTCCTTGGCCGGCACAATTCCCTTGAGCTGGTATTGGTTGTCCTGAATCTTGTACACGTATTGATCGGTGAAGACCTGGTGATCCTGAGCACGTAAGGTCTTGGGGCCTTGGGGGAACTCATCGCCGGCTTCGACCTTCATCCCTTCGAGTGCCTGGATGAATTTACCCACATCATCCTTGCTCTTCCACCCGGATTTCTCGATCCCCCTTTTGATCCAGAACACATGTTCCCAAGGGGTCCACGAATAACTGGGAGACCCTTCTTCGCCGGTCTTGGCATCTTTGCCCTCGTCGTCCAGTCCGATGGCATCACGATAAACCTTGTTAAACGGCTTCAGTGGACCCGGTACGTCAACCATCCGTTGCGGCGCCCGTACGATGTAAACCAGACAGCGTTGCCGGCCGGCCCGAACTCCTTCGGAGCAATGCCTGTCGGCATAGCGCCTCCGACGATCTGCATCTTCTTGAGGAGCCCCTTCTCGTAGGCCTGCCGCGCCAGCTTCAATATGTCCGCGGTGAAGTAACCGCCTACCAGGATGTCCACGTCATCAGCCTTGATTTTGTTTAGGTAGGGCACGAAATCCTCGGTTCCGACCGGGGAATACTCCTCTCCCACCATCTTCCCTCCGATTGGATCCATCACCCGGCGGAACTCACTGATGACCGAGCGGCCCCACTCATAGTCCGCACCGAGGCAGTAATAGCGCTTGCCCAGTTCCGATCCCATGACCTTGCCCATCGCGACCATGCCGTGGCGGATGTTGTTGATGCCACGGAACACGAATCGATTTCCTTTGTCCTGGGTGATGGAGAGAGCGGTGCCCCAAGCGAAGGATGGCGTGCTAAACTGCTCGGCAACGGGAGCTGAAGCTGTGTTGATCCCCGAGTTACACGGGCCGACTATGAAATCGCATCCATCTTGCTCGATGAGTTTCCGCAGCTTGCGCAGGCCGGTCTGGACATTGGTGGCCGAATCTTCCATGACATAGGCCACTTCTCGGCCCCCGATCCCTCCCTGGGCGTTGAGGCGCTTGACAGCGGCCTCTATACTACGGTGGCCCCAGGTCCCAAAGGCGTATAATCCCCCCGTCATGTCCATGAGACCGCCGATACGGATGGGCTCGGTTTTCCCACTCAATATTGCTGGAAACCCAAGCCCCATGGAAAGGGCGCCGGCTCCCAGCACGCTCGTTTTGATGAACTGCCTTCTCGTAGTGCCGGTCTTCTGGTGGTCCAAGGTAATACCCCCTTTGTCAAGGATTCTTGATCTGGCTTAATCCCTGATGACCTCATCCACTGTGAGGTCGCTCACGAACATGTGGCCCGGCTTGTGAGCGATCATGAACGGCACCCGAGAAGCCCTGGCCACGGCCTGGGGTGTGACCCCGCACGCCCAAAACAGAGGGACTTGACCTTTTTCGAGGTGCAAGGGAAAGCCCCCGTATTCTAAATCCGGCCTTGTCAAGTCTATCCCCAGCCCGCTGGGATCTCCCACATACACCGGTCCCCCATGAGTCATCCTGAACCTGGAGGTCAGCGCCACCACCTCGGTGACTTTGTCTCCCGTAAAGGTGCGGGCCGACACCACCAGGGGTCCTTTGAAGCGCCCAGCGGGCTTGCAAGGGATGTTGCTCACATAAACTCCCGGTTCCCGCCCCTCGGCATGGTGGATCTGTGGAAACCCCGATTTCTCCAGTACTGCGTCGAACGTGTAGGAACATCCCAGCAGAAATCCCACGAGGTCATCGGTCCAGAGATCCAGCAGATCCGTTCGTTCCTCCACGACTTCGCCGTCCCTAAGAACCCGATAGACCGGCAGATCTGTTCGGAGGTCGGCCCCTGGAGCAGTCTCCTTCAAGACTGGATCGCCGGGTTCTGTTACTTCAAGAACCGGGCACGGCCTGGGGTTCCGGTTGCAGAAAAGCAAGAATTCGAACGCCAAGTCGCGTGGCAGAATTGCCAGGTTGGCCTGAACATGGCCTGGACACTGCCCGGAAGTCGACTTTCGCCACTGACCCTGCCGGCAAGCAAGACGCAGAGCCCTGGGGTCATTATAGTTACTTGCCGCTGTCAACGAATAACTCCTTGTGAGACCAAACAAGACAAAGCCATCTTCCGGCGATGTGTTTCAGCAAAAGTTTTACAATGAGACCTCTGCGAGGCAAGTTTGTTGTAACGTAGTGAGATTAGTACTATAATCCGCCAAATTTACGATTTGGAGGATGAGATGGGCGACACGTTATCAGCACAGATGGGATTTGCTGATTTGAT
>JBKQMK010000583.1:0-13927 GCA_052146735.1 Desulfomonilaceae bacterium
ACGCACCGCCTCTTCCCGAAACTCCTTAGAATACCGTCCGTGGGGAATCCTTGCCCTTTCCATCGTGACACCTCCGTCTCATCTTTCAATCAAACATTGGTGTCCATCTTTTTCAACTTACCCCAAAAACCAAGAACCCCAAACTTGAGGTAGAGGCTTTGAAGGGACTTGGCCGCGTCTACAACATCCTTGGTAATTATCCGAAGGCATTGGAAAATCTTCAGGCATCTCTGGAAGTTGCAGAGAAGAGCGGGCAGAAGAAGGAAGAAGCGGAATGCCTGATATTCCTCGGACAGTTGTCTTTCAAGTGGGGAAAACACGGACAGGCGACCGACCTGTTTGAACAATCGCTGAACATCGCGAAGAGGAGCGGTGACAAGAGCGGTGAAACCTAAGCGCTAATCCAACAGGGAATGCTCTATCAATCTGTCGGCCAACATCAGAAGGCACTGGAAACTCTTGGCCGTGCCAAGGAAATTGCTAAACGAAACGCAAGCACGTCAAGCAGGATAGACGATCTTATCGCCAGCCTGTACCTGGACAGGGGTGATTTGCAAAAAGCCGAATCCCTAATCACTAAGTCGGGCTCGGAACCATCGAAGGGAAGACTGCATCTCCTCAAAAAAGACTATGCCAAAGCGGCCTCTCAATATGAGGCACTTGCAAAGCAAGCAGAAAAGAGCGGCAATGTAGACAATTTGTTTACGGCCTTCACGGGATTGGGTCTTGCCGAGGAAGGACTTGAGGACTTTAAGGCGGCAGCCACGTATTTCCAGAAGGCTATAGAGTCCGTGGAAGAAGTCCGCTCGACTTTGAGCGTGCCTGAAAGATCTGAGTTTTTCAACGTCAGAATCGGCGGATTCATGAGAACAGCGCCCTACGAGGGAATTGCCCGAGTGTCTGTGAAAATGAACAAGCCTGTCGATGCGTTGAGAGAGTCGGAGATGACCAAAGCCCGCGGGTTTTCAGAGGCTGTCTCTCGTCGAGTGGAAGGTGTGTTTCAGGATATTCCTGAAGAGATAATGGAGAAAGACCTTGAAGTGAACGAACGCCTGACGGTCCTGCTCAAGCGGAAGCAAAGCGCATACGAACAGGGAGAAAAAGAGGTTCTCCAATCACTTGAGCCTCAAATCAAGGAGGCCAGGAGTGATTTGGCGACCTATATTGAGAAGCTGCGGGCCGAATACCCCCTTTTCGCGGCCACCAAATATCCCGAGGCCCCGGACTTGGGCAAGACCGCCATAAAGACGAATGAATGGGTGCTGGCTTACCATGTGACAAGGGGGTCCTGATCTATTTGACTCACGGCAAGGGGCTGATGAAGGGCCTCTTCAAGCCTATCCCAAGGCCAGAGATTGAAAGCCTTGTGCGAAAGTTCATGACGCCGCTTAAAATCGTAGCAGGACAAGATGACCTGGTAGAGAAACTGAGAGCCTTTGATTTCGAGTCAGGAAAGAAACTTGCCGATTTGCTGGTGGCAGACGTTCTTCCTGTTATTCCCGAAGGGGCCACTATAATTGTCTCACCCGACGATTGTCTGGGAGCGCTTCCGTTTGAAATGCTAACTCTGAACGGGGAAGGGCGGATTCAAGAGACCGCAGGTTTGCCTCAGACCACCGGGGCCAAATTCCTGGGAGACCGGAACCCCCTGGTCTACTGCCAGTCCATTACTGCTCTGACCCTCATCCGCACCTTGGCGAACCCGACAAAGCCTGAAGACCGACTGCTCGTAATAGCCGATCCGGTCTTCGACATGAAGGATGCGCGGGTCGAGAAGTCTGCCGTGCGTACCGCTGCCTCAGGAGGCCCCAAACACGTCTACAGACTTATGAATGTGACGAAAAAAGCCGGTGGGGAAGGGCTGGAGTTTAGTAGGCTACCTCTGACCGGCGAGCTTGCCGATGGCTTGAAAGAGATGTATGCGGAAAAAAGCGACGTGTACACCGGTCTGAAGGCCAGCAAGGAAGTATTTTTCTCTACGATTTGCCCGTCACTGGCAGGATACGGATCCATAGTCTTTGCTACGCACGGGTACTTGGACAGTTCAGCTCTTGGGATGACGGAACCTCTGCTGGTTCTTTCACTGGTTCCACCCGGCACGGATGGCTTCTTGAGGGCCAACGAGGTCATGGGCCTTCGGCTGAATGCCGACACAGTCGTCTTAGGGGCCTGTCAGACAGGACTGGGCCGGCAAGTACCCGGTGAAGGCACTATGGGCATGGGCAGATCCTTTCAGTATGCTGGGGCCCGAAGCGTGTTGATGAGTATGTGGAGCGTAGCCGAGAAATCCTCGGTAAAGTTGGTGGAAAATTTCTTCAAGTATGTAAAATCGGGAAAGGGGAGGCTTGAAGCACTGCGATTGGCACGATCGGACGTCCGCCAAGCCGGCTACGATCATCCATTCTTCTGGGCGCCCTTCATACTGGTGGGAGAAGGCGAATAACACGAAGGCGCTTTTGAGGCGGCATTTTGCTTCTTTGAAAGCAAATCGGCATGAGATGTGAACGTCACATGGTACATAGGTTTGAACTATGTGGGCTGGCCGGCTTCCGGGCCACATCAAAGGGGAGAGGGATTGAGCCAATGAAAACATCTTTATGGAGGATTGTTGGAGTATTGGTGATAATCACGGGAGGTGTGTCGTGGAACCCGATCCTGGCGCGTGCCGGACAAGGGGACACTTCTGATCCCAGGCAGGTGTGGATGTCCGCGGGGACGAAGGGAGCCAATGAGATTGGTCTGAAGGTGTGGACGCAAAAAAAACAGAATGAAACCTTTTCGGAAGGCGAACCTATCGTCTTGAATATCGAGACATCTCGAAAAGCCTACGTTATGGCACTCAACGTATCGCCCAAAGGCGACGTCATGGTTCTGTTCCCCAACGGGGAATCTCCTGACAACCTCATTCTTCCCGGGAAGACGTACACTCTATTCGGCCCTGATTCCAACATTCAGGTCACAGCCAACGAAAAGATCAAGGAAGCCGCAATCATTTTTTACGCGGCCTCAAAACCGTTCAACCTAGACCCTTTAAAGGCGCCTGAGGGAGAGCCCGTTATCAGAATTGCTCATTCTGATGCAGCTCAACTCCGAGCCCTCACCAAGAAGCTTGAAAACCTCTCTCACGATGAAGGCTTCAATCGACAGGTCGTTGTCCTGAAATCCGCCGGAAGTGGCCGGATTTCACTGGAGCTCATGGCTCCCAAAAGTGTCAAACCGGGAGGCGTAACCGGTGGGCAGGGCCTTAAGCTTGAAGAGGAAAGACTCGGGAAAGAATAGCCGATTTGGGTGAGTGGCGTGGGAGCGCCGAAGCAATGGTTTTTGGGACAGTATGGGGCGGCCGGAGAACCCTGATAATCGGATTGTTGATCAGCATCGCTTGGGCTCTCCTGTCGCCCTTGATAGTGTACCTTGCTCCGCAGCAGTTCAAATCGCTAAACAATCGGTTCAGATGGCTAAACAATAAAGTCTACGACTTCAAACTCCGACCGTTTGCTTCAGCCAAACTCAATCCCGACATAGTACATCTGGACATTGATGATGAGTCTATTAAGCGTTACGGTCAGTGGCCCTGGAACCGAGCCATAAGCGCACGAATCGTAGAGAAACTTACGGAATTCGGCGCAAGAGCAATAGTCTTCGACATCATGTACGCTTCCAAGGGACGCAGTGCCAGCGGCGACGAAGCCCTGGCCAAGGCCATAGCGGGCTCCGGCCGCGTGGTCTTGGCTGAGGGGCTGTTTGAAAGGGAGCCGTTGTCGTCAGGAGTGAGGTCCGAGGATGAGGTGTCAAAAGAAGAGGCGGCTCTCAAAAGGGCTTGGAGCCTCGCTGTTCCACCGGGATTCGACTTCTTGAGCGTACGAGCGCCCAGGGACTCTTCTATCCCATTATTCTCATTCATCGAAGGTGCTAAAGAACTGGGGCATATCAACTCCTCGCCGGACGAGGATGGAATTCATCGCAGAATTCGGCTCTTCATTCGGGTTGGAGATCAACTGGTTCCCAGCCTCAGCTTGGCAGCACTCGTTAGTTATTTGAACGCTGACCCCAATCGCATTGTAATAGCCCAGGACGGCCAAGTTGAGATCCACCATCCTCGCGGGATAATGCGGATTCCGGTCGACTCGCAGGGTCGCATGCTAATAAATTGGCCGCGTCCGGTTTGGGACAGTTTTGAGAATTATCCCGCCTGGGACGTGCTTGGCGAGGAAAAAGACCCGTCCAGGATGGAAAGGTACAAGGGCAAAATCGTCATCATATCCATCGCCTGGACCGGGACGACTGACATGGGCGCCAGCCCCGTCGAGGATGAAGTTGTGCTCAGCCGTATCCATTCCAGTGCTCTGGACACGATGCTTACAGGAAGATTCATACGTGAGGTTTCTCCTCTTCCAGTAGTGGGGATTGTGGTATCAGTCATCGTGCTACTCGCATTTTTGCCTCTGGGGGTGAAGTTCCGGTACTTCTATGCGGTTATTGTATGTCTCGCCCTATATGTTATTTATTTCACTACAGTAACTGCTGCTTTCGGGTGGGCGTCCTTGGACATTCCCGTGGCCGAATCATCTTTCATATTTCTTCCGGGAGCTGCGGTCTGTCTAATTTTTCGCGCGGTATCCACTGAGCGAGATCGTCGCCAGATTCGTGAAACCTTTGGTCGGTACATGAGCGACGATGTTGTGACAGAGATACTCAAGTCCCCTGGTGGGATCAATCTCACGGGTGAGTTAAGAGATATTACGATCCTGGTATCGGACCTTCGAGGCTCCACGCCGATGGGAGAAGCCCTGGAACCGCCGCAGGTGCTCAGAGTCATTAACAGATACTTGGACAGGATGATTGCGGTCATCATGCGGCACGAGGGGACTATTGACGAGTTTACCGGGGACGGCATTCTCGTCCTCTTCGGAGCTCAGCGAGCAATGTCAGATGCCGCAAAACGAGCCGTGTTATGCGCCCTTGATATGCAGAAGGCCATGCCTGAACTCAACAGGGGAAATGTGGCTCTCGGATTACCGGAGTTGCGAATGGGGATAGGGATTAATAGTGGTCAGCTCGTTGTGGGGAATATCGGATCTGAACAGCGTAAGAAATACGGCGCGATTGGAAGTGCCATAAACATTGCCTTCAGTGTTGAAGCTCAAACAAACCGTGCAGGCGGCGAGATCCTGGTAACTCAAGCTGTTTGCGACAGGATCGACGGGTCCTTGGAGTTGGGTCCCCCTAGAACTCTCAGTCTCAAGGGTATAGCCGAGCCCATGCCCCTTTATCCGGTGATCGGGATGCGGGAAGTTGGAGGACAGATGCCAAGGTGAAACCACGAACTCAACGAGTTCGGATTGGGGCGGTTAGCGTGGCTGTTGAGGAGCGAATCCTCTTCTCAATGTGTTTTCGCTGATACATCTGATGTTCATGAAGCGTAGTAGATAGTCAGGTCCGCCTGCCTTCGAGCCAACACCGGACATACCGAATCCCCCGAATGGCTGTCTTCCCACGAGAGCCCCTGTGATCTTTCTGTTTATGTACAAGTTGCCGACTTTGAAATCATGGCGTGCTTTTTCAATATTCCCTGGACTCCTGGAGAATATGCCGCCCGTCAATGCATACTGTGTCTTATTGGCAATGTTAATTGCTTGATCTATATCCTGGGCCCTCATAACCGTGAGCACGGGGCCGAAGATTTCTTCCTGCGCGATGACCGAGTCAGGGCTCGCGTCCACTATTATGACAGGGCCGAGGAAGTAGCCTTCGCCGTCTACCTTCCTAATAAAAAGCGGCTTCCCTTCTTTTTCGCCAATCTCAATGTAGCGCCGGACCTTTCTCAAAGCTGCTTCATCGACCAGCGGTCCCATATAATTCTGAGGATCCTCCGGCGGACCTATTCTTATGCTCTCCATCGCTTCTTTCAGCCTGCCGTAGAATTCATGGAACGCGTCTCCGACCACAATCACCCTTGAGCACGCTGAACATTTCTGCCCCTGGAACCCAAGAGCAGACTCCAAGACCCCTTTCACAGCCTCGTCCAGGTCCGCGGTTTCGTCGACGATGATGGCGTTCTTTCCACCCATCTCAGCTATCACGCTCTTTATGTTCTTTTGTCCGGCTGCCGTCTCGCCTGCGTGTTTCACGATGCCCAGACCCACGTCCTTCGAGCCGGTAAATGCTATAAAATCTACGCCGGGGTGAGACACCAGGTATTCCCCGACTTTATCTCCCGGCCCTGGAACGAACTGCAGGACCCCTGACGGAAGGCCCGCCGCTCTGAACACATCCATCAGCATCCAGCCGCATATGGGTGACAGGCCGGAAGGTTTGAATATCACGCAGTTTCCCGTGACAATGCCCGCGGATACCATACCTGTTGGGATCGCGAGTGGAAAATTCCAGGGTGATATAACTACGCCCACACCTTTGGGTTCATAGAGGTATTGATTTTGCTCGCCGGGATAGTCTCCGAGAACAATGGGATTTCCGAGCCGTATCATCTCTCGGCCGTAGCATTCAAGGTAATCGATTGCTTCGGCTACGTCGCCGTCGGCATCCTGCCAGGTTTTTCCGACCTCGTATACTTCGAGAGCCGCCAGTTCGAATCGCCGGTTTTTCATTACCTCAGCAGCTCGGAAGAGGTAACCGGCCCTTGTCTCAGAAGGAGTTCTTGACCATGTGTTCCAGGCTTTCCGGGCCACTTCAACCGCCTTTTCCGCATGTGTGCGGTCGCCGGCAGCTACTCTCCCCACAATTTCGCTTGGGAGCGCCGGGTTTCTAGATTCTGTGTCCGCGTCGGTCCAAACCTCCTCACCGCCTATGTCAAGCGGGTAAATTTTATTGAAGCCCTTTCTCACGCTCTTCAGGGCCTCTCTCATCTTCTCTCTGTTGTGAGCCTTTGAAAAATCGACAGGCGGTTCGTTCCTGAAAGCGTCCGCCTCTGTTCCTCCCTCAATCTCAGGGCCGCGAGCTTGCGGGGCCTTGATCAACTCCTCGAAGGACTGCTGTTCGAGAAAGGATTTTGTAAGAAACGACTCATTGGAAGTGTTTTCGAGCAACCTCCTGATCGGATACGCCATTCCGGGGATGAGCTCTCCCAGAGGTGTGTATACTCTCACCCGATAGCCCATTTTCCGCAAAGCGTTCCGTACAGGCTCAGCCATTCCGTAGATCATCTGGAACTCGAAGGCGTCCCGCGGAAGATTCAAAACATCGGCTACGGCGATGGCGTGACTTATACTCCTGACATTGTGAGTGGCAATGGCGGGCCGAACATACCTGGTATTCTCAAGCAGTATTCTGGTGAGTTGTTCGTAGTTGCGATCCGTGTCGCTCTTTTCCAGAAAAACCGGGACAGGCCACCCTTTTTGGCGATTTACGACCGTTTCATAGTCCCAGTAGGCGCCTTTGACGAGGCGAACCGTTACCCTCCTGTCATTCTTTTTGGCCCACTCTGTTATCCCCAGGAGGTCTTGTTTCGTTTCTCTGAGATACCCTTGCAGGGCTATGCCAGCGAAGGCGAGCCCCGAGTGCTCCTCAAGGATAGCCTCGAAAATGGCAATCGAGAGGTCTTTGAAATAATAGCTCTCCATATCGAGGGTGATCGACGCTCCCGCCTCCTGTGCCATCTTGATTACCGAGGCCACGCCCCGTTTTGTATTTTCAATTGAACCTTCCCAATCCAAGGGACGGAGTTGGGAGTAAAAGGAAGAGACTTTGAAGGATATATCCAGCAGCGGGATAGGGCCCCGATCATCCTTATAAAGGATGGCAGGTCCTTTCCAGCCGCTAAGCTTGGCACCGAGAAAAGTTAAAAGATCCAAATACCTTGTTGCATATTCGCTTGCCTCTGCCTCACTGAGCACTTCCTCGCCCAAAAGGTCCAAGCTGAATGCAATACCTTCTCCGTTAAGGCTTTCCAGAGAGGTCAGTGCATCCCTTGGGTCCCTGCCGGCGATAAATTGTGCGGCAAGCGCTTCTACACTTCGCCTGGTGACCTTTGCAGCCGCGTGCGACAGAATGCCTTGTCCCGGTATCCACCCCAGACCCTGCCGCAACATCATCGGCGTATTTTCCAGATCTGAGAAATATTCGTTGAGCAATCTGATCACAAGTTCATCGGTTTTCAGGCTAGGTAGAACGTCCACAAACCTGAAGAGTTGGACTTTGAAGGCTTCGTCTCTCAATGCCCACTCCATGACTCTTCCCTTCCACCTCTTCTGGTCGAACAAAGACGGGACCTGTCCACCGATCAACGAATAAATTTCGCTTCCTACCTCTTTAACCCTTTCTTCCAAATCTTGATGCGGATCCATATTTATCCCTCAGGCATTTATGGCAGTGTCTGCAACTTTGACAAGATACATCCTTGCCTGTTTGACAGGGCAATGAGCAGTAGACATCCTATGACCAAGGAGTGGAAAAAGGAAACACTTTCGCCTTAACGAAGCGATGAGTGAGGCTGTCTAAACTATGGAGAGAAGCAAATACGCCTTCCACAGCTCTTCGCGCCAGGCCCTTCGGGGCAGGCAAGGAGGAGGAACAATGAGATACTCAACGATTATGCTGTCACTAGGTTTGGCAGCAGTGGCAATAATGGTACTAGGTGTCGGACCCACTTCCGCGCAATCGACTTCGGGGACTTCGCTCTATCTCGCGTCTACCTCGATTGGAGACTCGGTAGTTGGAAATGCGCAACTCGGGCCGTTTATGCTGGTGATGAAGGGGCACGGCTTTGGCCATCGCGGTTTCCGTGGGGGCCTCTTCTTGGGGGGATATCCCGGTTACGGGTACTGGGGAAGCTATCCACTGGAGTATAACACGAGTCCATCCACATCCTGTGTTTGGAATGGTTATTCATACACGTGCTACAACTTCCCGAGCGACACCACGTATCGGGAGTACTGATCAGGGGGCAGAAGTCTGCTAACCACGCATAGAGCTGGCCAACAGCAAGTTCGGGCGGAGAAATAGAATGTCTTTGACACGTCGGGCCTCAAGCGGGAGGGCGTCGGCCTCTCCCGCTGCCCGCTACCAGGGCGGGACAAGCGCGAAAACGTGCACTTTTTGCTGAACGTTCTTGAAGGTCATGAGCCCGCGTTCAAAGAGCGTCGTCTTGTCTTGAATGCGGCTTGCGGTTTCGGGCCCCACAAGTATGTCGCCCTCAACTGCCGCTGTAGCAATCCGCGAGGCGAGGTTCGTCACAGGGCCCGAAGCAGTGAAAGTGGTTCTGGTGCCTGATGCCCCTTGGAATCTACTCATTCCAACTGAAGCAGTTCCCGAATTGATGCCCATGTTCACGCTCAAGGGATGAAAGAGCCCTTCCAGCTCTTTGTTAATCTCACCGGTTCGCCGCCGTATCTCCAGTGCCGCTGCCGTGGCATTCAGCGCGGTTTCTTTCTTATCACCCTTAAAAATCGCCATGAGCCCGTCTCCGGCTGTCTCGTTGACGTCCCCTCCGTGAAAATATATTACGTCCAAGAAGCAAGAAAAGTACTTCTCTATGATGAAGTTAACTTTGTCCTGGGTCAGCGATTCGCTGATGCGCGTATAATCAGCCACGTCGAGAAAGAGAATAGAGACGTCCACTTCCTGCCTATTCAATTCAGGGGCATCCGGGTTTTTTTCCACGATCCTTTGCACCGTTTCCGGCACAAAGGTCTTGATGTGGCCAATGATTCGTTCCAGGGTAAGTTTCTCCTTCAGCATGCGGGAGTATTTCTTTGCGTTAATGATGGTGTTTGTCGCCAGTTCCATAAGATCGTCCAGCAAGATCATGTCCTTGCCGCTAAGGGCGTGTCCTTCCTGAGTCACCACGTTCAGCACTGCTAACGGCTCATTCCCGTCGAAGATGGGGAAAGCTATCTCACATATTCCTTTGCCGATGACTTCACCAAATACAGGCACCGGGACAGCATTATCCGACACGCACTGAAATGCTGTAGGTTGTTCCAATGCCTTTTGGACTATGTCTTTCCCGCGCTTGCACAGATGGCAATTGACCTGTTCTCTTTCCACCGCGCAGTGAAGCGGACGCGTGTAGCTCGGAGCCTCCGGGTCGACTAGGATCAGGCAAGCCTGTTCGGCATGTGGGATGGTTATCTTTACCTCGTCTCGAATAATCTCCAGGATATCCCCGATATTTAGGCAGGACGTTATCTTTTTGGCTACCCGAAAAGCATTCTCAAAGCGGTCTTTGTAAATAGCCGTTTCGCGATTCGTCATCTCCGTTCCTTCGCCGAGGTATTGCACGCGTCTGAACCTTGTTTTTCCGCTTGATTCCAGGCTTGTTGCCTCCAATCCCTTCAAAATATTATAGCTCGGATTTCCTCAGAGCGCCTTGATTTAAGTCAAGCTAAGGACAATCCGTCCAACTTCTCTCTTATCAGCGCTAAACAACCTTTGACAATTGCGTTCGATAGTCCTACATTTTCGTAAGATTTCCTTTAACAGCATACCATACGTTCGGATTGTGGGGAAACAATGGCGCCACGCAGCAGAGAACCGAGAATAAAGAGGGAAATTCAAGAACTCTTGCTCCTCTTTGAAATCAGCCAAAGCTTGGATCGGAGCATGGATTTAAGGGATGTGGTAGGGCCCGTGCTTGAATCAATTGCCCACAACATGGGGATGATGCGCGGGACCTTGACGCTCCTGAACCGTGACACGGGAGAAATATTCATTGAGGCGGCACACGGCCTGTCTGATAGCCAGAAGGACCGAGGAAGGTACAGGCCTGGCGAGGGGGTGACAGGCAAGGTGGTGAAAACAGGACGGCCGGCAGTGGTGCCTCACATTTCCGATGAACCGCTCTTCCTCGATCGCACCGGAGCCCGAAAGGGCCTACGCAAAGAGGACGTTTCCTTCATATGCGTCCCCATCAAGTTGGAAAACGAAGTGATAGGGGCCCTTAGCGCGGACCGCCTATTCGAAGAAGGGGTGTCGTTCGAAGAGGATGTCCGTCTCTTGTCTATCATAGCCTCCATGATTGCACAGGCGGTTCGGCTGAGACGCTCTGCTCAAGAGGAGCGGCATCGCCTGCTCGAAGAGAACCTGAGGCTTCAGTCCCAGCTCGAAGAGCGCTTTCGCCCATCCAATATTATTGGTAACTCGAAGGTCATGCAAACCGTTTACGACTTGATTGCGCAGGTTTCGAAGAGCGACACCACGGTCCTCATAAGAGGCGAGAGCGGCACAGGCAAAGAGCTTGTAGCCCATGCCATCCACTTCAACAGCCTTAGAGCCGTAAAGCCATTCATCAAGGTCAACTGCGGGGCCTTGCCGGAGAGCGTCGTGGAGAGCGAGCTTTTCGGGCATGAAAAGGGCGCGTTCACCGGAGCCATTGCGGCGCGTAAAGGGCGTTTTGAACTGGCCAACGGGGGCACCATTTTTCTCGATGAAATAGGAGACCTTTCTCCAACGACCCAGATCAAGCTTCTCAGGGTCCTGCAGGAAAGAGAATTCGAGCGCGTAGGCGGCACTGCGACCATCAAGACTAACGTCCGAATAATAACTGCCACCAATCGTGACCTGGAGCATTTGATTGCCGAAGGGAGATTCAGGCAAGATCTCTACTACAGGCTCGATGTCTTCCCTATCCACATTCCTCCCTTGCGCGAACGCAAGACCGACATTCCTCTCCTGGCTGACTTTTTTGTAGAAAAATACAGCAAGGCAAACAGCAAGGTGGTACGGCGCATTTCCACACCCGCGATCGACATGCTGATGAGCTACCACTGGCCCGGTAACGTTCGAGAGTTAGAAAACTGTTTGGAACGGGCGGTACTCCTGACTTCGGACCAGGTAATCCACGGACACCACCTTCCACCGACGCTGCAGACGGCTGAGGCCAGTGGAACGGCACACACCGGCACCTTGGACGGGACACTGGAGAGGGTCGAGCGGGATTTGCTGGTGGACGCGCTTAAGGCTGCCCGCGGAAACAGGGCCAAGGCCGCGAGAGCGTTGGGAATTTCGGAAAGAATCATCGGGTTACGGGTACAAAAGTTCGGAATTGATGCGAGGCGATTTCGTACGCGAGCGTAACATGCTCTTCTCAAAGATACCACTACGTATGATGAATTACTGATGAACACGAAAATGTATTCCCTCCTGCTGGGGGCAAAACCTGCCGTCTATTCAGTAAGTTAAACCCTCTGGAGACTGTTCCTGCCTGTTCTGGCATCCAGATTGCACAACAGACGATGAATTTTCGCCCACCTTTGGAAGCCAACGCATACGACTGCTTCAATGGATAGGGTGCGCTGACCGGTCGCAACTTGAGGGCCGGCAGGCTGCGGACCCCTGTAGGCGTGGCCGCGGTGGGGTTTGGAAACTCGATGCCTCGGACAACGCCTGGATCACGGTAGCAGCGGCACTGGTGCTGCTGATGACTCCGGGCCTCGCTGTAGTGGTCCAGGACCAGCAGGCATACCGCGTGATGAAAGCGGCCGGAACGCTGCTTTCACCGGAAAAGGCTGGGGACGGGAAGATCGTCGGCGCTACGGTGGAAGAGGTCAGATGTTTTCGACCGGGAGATACCGGTCACGAAGCTCTCTGACACAGGAGTGCAGGTGTTAGACCGTGTCCGAAAACTGTCATTTCGAGCCGAAGGTGAAAAATATTCCCGGCTTGAGAAGCGCATAACTTTGACGAGAGGAGAACCAGAGAATGGCTAGAGGAAGATCTGTGCACTTACTTCTGTCCGTTTCGGTACTCATCGCATGGATGCTTACGATGAGTCCGGTTTTTGCTGAGGAAGCTGCCCCTCAAGCAGGAGCGCCCCAAGCGGCGGCGACTCAAGCTCCGGAGCCTAAGCCCGACCCCGCGGGAATTGCAACCGGCGACAAATCAAATGCCATCGATGCGGCCGGTAATTCTTTTGTCGTCACCGAGCCGACTGACAAGGCCGACCCTGATTATGCGAAAAAGCAAAAGGAGTTCGAAGAGTACCAGGCGCTGGCAGCCAAAGAGCCCCTAGCGGTCAAGCTGGCCGACACTGTCGGGCACAACCGGATCGCGGGCAACTTCAACTGGACTCTCATCACAGGGTACCTGGTGCTCTTCATGCAAGCGGGCTTCGCTCTCCTCACCTGCGGGTTGGTGCGCAGGAAGAACGCAGCCCATCTCATGATGCTTAACTTCGCTGCGTACGTCTTCGCTTTCTTAGCATACTATGTGTGCGGCTACGCCTTCCAGTTCGGCGCCGTCGCATTGAATGCGGCCCCAACGAATTTGGGGGGGACGCCGACCCTGAATCAATTCCTCATTGGAAGCGGTCAATGGGGATTCCTGGGCGGCAACGGCTTTTTCCTGAGCGGCCCGGGCTACGACGCCGGGAGTCTTTGCCTCACCCTCTTCGAAGTCGTGTTCATGGAGACGGCCGGTTACATTATCGTCGGCGCCATCTGTGAGCGGATCACTTTCTGGGGATTCGTCCTCTGCGAACTCTTCATGGGCGCTATCCTATACCCCATGTCCGGTTGTTGGGCCTGGGGCGGCGGCTGGCTCTCGCAGTTGGGGACTACCTTGGGCATGGCCCACGGGTACGTGGATTTCGCGGGCTCCACCGTTGTTCACGCTGTAGGCGGCTTCAGCGCGATGGCGCTCGCTGCCATCCTCGGCCCGCGCCTCGGCAAGTACGGCCCGGACGGTAAGCCACGGCCCTTTCCTGCTCACAACATCGCCTTTGTCGTGATCGGCACCTTTATTCTTCTGTTCGGCTGGATGGGTTTTAACCCCGGTTCCACGCTTGGCGCGTCGGATTTGCGGATCTCGGTGATTGCCGTGAACACAAATCTCGCCGCTGTCGCGGCTTCGGCGACGGCCCTGATCTTCTGGTACTTTCTTTTCGGCAAACCGGACATCTCGATGGCGTGCAACGGCATGCTCGCTGGTCTTGTCGCCATTACTGCGCCTTGCGCCTTTGTTAGCCCAAACTCCG
>JBKQMK010000584.1:0-3485 GCA_052146735.1 Desulfomonilaceae bacterium
AAGCGGCCTTTATGGCGGGGAGAGGGTGTCCTCACCAGTGCACTTTCTGTTTTAATCATTCCCTTCAACGCATGTACCGTGGGCTGGGTGCTTTCGTGAGGTTCCGGAACCCCGAGAAGGTGGTGGATGAAATCTTCCAGGTCGCAGATCAATTCAAGGTTAAGACCGTCTATCTTCAGGACGATACGTTGTTTTTGAACAAGCGCTGGTTACGCGAGTTCGCGGCGCTCTACGGTGATCGGGTGGGTTTGCCCATGTTGTGCCTCGTCCGTGCGGATCAGGTCGATGAAGAATCCATCGCGGCATTGAGGCGTGCAGGGTTGAAGAGCGTATTTTTCGGCATCGAGTCCGGCGACGAAGCCGTTCGCAACGGCCTCCTCAACAAGGGTGTCACGGACGAAGATATACACAGGACGGCCAAACTTCTGAGGAAGTACTCGATCCGCTTCCGCACATACAATATGGTGGGTCTGCCAAATGAAACTATGGAACAAGCCCTTCGCACGGTTAGCCTCAATGCTGAAATTCGCACGGATTTCCCATGGTGTTCCATATTTCGACCTTTTCCCGGCACGGAACTGGGCCGCTTTGCTGAAGAGCAGGGATTATTGACCAGGCCGCTTGAGGAATCGCAACAGCCGTCCTTTTTCAAGGACAGCATGATCCGCTCGGACAATGCGGAGGAGCTGGCAAATCTCCAAAAGCTCTTCTATTACGGAGTCAAGTTTCCCAGGCTCATTCCGCTGATCGAAAGACTTGTCAGACTAAGGCCCAATCCCTTGTTCGATTTTCTTTTCCTTGTGGCGTACGCTATAAGCCTGTATGGAAGCGAGAACCTCACCATTCGTGAAGTGGTTTCGATCGGCCTGCGGAATGTCCGCAGTTTCTTCCGCGGAGAACCGAGCCGCGATCGCGCCCTAGGTGACGGCCAATGAATTTGCTCGAAAGCGATCCCAGGGATCTTCAAACTCGGGGGCACACTTCGCCGTGTCCGCTCGCTGGATTTGACGAGATCGCCTCTCCCTTGCAACTCACGGGGCGGACGTATGGGGGGAATACGCTTCCTAGGGAGCAATTCCTGTCGCCTGCCACAGGATTCTAGGTGCTCGAGGACGCAGAACCATGACTGCAAACAATGAAGGCTATGGCAACCGAAGTCCGTTGTACGTATCAGATGACAGCCCGATTATGACCAAAGTCTCCATGCACTGCCGGAGAAAAATCTTCTCCGCATTCATGAAAAGTATGAAGCCCGCACCGGATACGAAGGTGCTTGATCTTGGCGTTACAAGCGATGAAATCCACGTTGAATCAAATTTCTTTGAAAAGTGGTATCCTTACAAGGATATGCTTGTTTGCGCCGGTGTGGAAGGCGGAAAGTACCTGGAAAGGAAGTTCCCCGGCGTCCGCTTTGTTCAGATTGTGCCCAACGAGCAACTGCCTTTCAACGACCAGGAATTTGATATTCTTTTTAGTAATGCTGTCATCGAACATGTTGGAACAAAACTGAACCAGAGTTTTTTCCTCAGGGAGATTTTTCGAGTATCCAAAAGCTTTTTCATAACCACTCCAAACCGATGGTTCCCCGTCGAACACCACACAGGTGTGCCCTTTCTGCATTTTTTGCCGCTGAAAGGGTTCCGATTCCTGGTGGGCTTGTTAGGATTTGACTTCTATGCCAGGGAAGAGAACTTGAATCCACTCAGTCGCCGCAGTTTCACCAATCTTTTACCCTATCCGGCGAAGGTAAACGCCGAGACCGTGCGCCTACTGGGACTTTCATCAAACTTGATGCTGTGGGGCAGCTCGCAGGATCAAATCCAATAAGTTTTTAGGACGGCTTTTTCTTCTGCTGCCTAAAGGTATAGAGAATAGCAACCAATGACCCCAGAAGAAAAACAAGCGGAGTGGCGGTTCTCGCGTTGTCCGGTTTGTGAGAGTGACCACATCACGTACGCATTTCAGGTTTGCCGTCGGCGGTTGGATGAATGTTCCAGATGTGGTCTGCTTTTTTTTAACCCTCAACCCAGCGCCGCGGAACTCTCCAGGATTTACTCGACCGGATATCTCTTGGGCGACCCAGGGCAAGGATACCAAGGGGCTGCCGGTCTGAAGAGAGCTTCTGCCGAACTGTTGCTCGATCTCGCCAGCGATTATCGCAGGTTGGGCCAAGAACATGGCAGCAAGCTCCTCGACATCGGATGCGGATCGGGTCACCTGCTGGCCGTGGCTCAGTCTGCAGGGTTCCGGGTCACAGGTGTTGATGTCTCCAGAGAACTACTGGACCAGGCAGCAGAACACGCTCCGGGAGCTGAATTGCATCTTGGAGCTATCGAAACCCTCGGCCTGCCCAACGCAAGTTTCGACATCTGCATTCTCGCGGATGCGCTGGAACATGTGCAGAATCCGTTGAGCCTGTTGAAAACAGTTTGGCGGCTTTTGAAGCCTGGGGCGACATTGGTCGTGGCTACGCCTTCTTTGGAGAGTTTCACCTCACGTATGATGAAGGAGAAATGGATCGAGTTCAAGACTGAGCATTTGTCCTATTTCTCGCCCTCAAACCTCCACCTGCTCCTTTATAGAAGCGGTTTTTCTTCTATACGGACATTTCCGCACAAGAAAGTGCTGAACTTGGGATATGTGGAGAGCCACTTTGACCGGTACCCATCGAATTCGGTTCTGGCTCTCATGTTCCTCAAGGGCCTTCATCTCACGCCGCGATTGCTCAAGCAGCGAGCCTTTACCACGAGCGGGAGTGGGATGGTCGCTTTGGCGACCAAGGACACGAGCACGCCGGGCCATTTGAAGACCCTTTCAGTGATTGTCCCGGTTTACAACGAAAAAACGTATTTCCCGATTCTGGCCGAACAATTGTTGAACAAGAGAATCCCGGGCCTCGAGATCGAGATTGTCATAGTTGAGAGCAATTCCACGGATGGAACCAGAGAAGAGGTCCTGAAGCTCGAAGGCCTGCCGAGAGTCAAGACTGTCTTTGAAGATGTCCCAATGGGGAAGGGGCATGCGGTCCGTGAGGGGTTGAAGCATGCTTCCGGAGATATAATTCTCATACAAGATGCTGACCTCGAATATGACTTGTGGGATTATGAGGCGCTTGTTCGACCTTTACTTCAATTGCGCTGCTCCTTCGTCTTGGGCATCCGACACAAGGGTTCAGCGTTTAAGATGCGGAGATTTATCGACAAGGCGCCCCTGGCCTGGATCATAAATCTCGGGCACAAAGCTCTGACGTTTATTTTTAACGTGTTGTACCGGCAGAACCTGAAAGATCCGTTCACCATGTTCAAGGTTTTTCGCCGTGACAGCATCAAGGGCGTGGAATTCGAGTGCGACGGCTTCGATTTTGATATAGAAATGGTTGCCAAAATCATAAGAAGAGGCTTCCGCCCCGTAGAAGTTCCAGTGAACTATGTTTCCCGGTCCTTTGCGGAAGGCAAGAAGGTGTCCTTCAGGCGAGATCCTTTTCG
>JBKQMK010000585.1:0-4263 GCA_052146735.1 Desulfomonilaceae bacterium
TCCATACTACGAATCATGTCAAGACACTATGGGAAAACCTACGCGATATCGCGCGAGAAGAAAACCTGGAACGGAACCCAAAAGCACAATATTGCCGTCAACTGGAGGGCTCCCGCTGGACGATTACATCGTAACTCATCAGAACCTGGACCAGTTTTTGGGGGTCAGGCCAGTACTAGCACGTTTGACAGTCATGCCGTAAGCCTATTTCTCGCCCGTCTTTCAAAAGCGGTAGAAAAGGCTTGTGGGAAAATGAGCGGTGGCAATCGGAAAACCGGCTCTGGAAGCTGCCAGGGTCCCAAGGGGTTTCGAACCCATGTCTCTGCCGTGAGGGTGGCGATAAAGTCTTTAAATATCAGCCGCTTGGTATAACTCCTCAACCATTTCGAGCCCTGTTGATCCATAACAATCCTTTTCAGTCCTTTTCAATCCTTGAACGTGTGCGCAAATTGTGCGCAAATTCTGGAACGTCATTCCGTTGCTTTTGTGGTCATATTGAGACTCGAACTCGCGACCTCCGGCGTGACAGGCAAAAGGGCTACGTAGTGATATCGGGCTGTTACACTGAATCACAGTGAAAAACCGGGGCGGTACGTCTTGAAAAACTAGCGCAGTTTCCATCAATGAAGCAAAACCGGGGCGCGTGACCGGGGCGCGTGATATGCGAATCATCTAGGTCGCCGAAGCCATCGTTCATCCTGCCGCACGGAGCATCCTTAACTTCCATGTAAGGTCCCTTCTCTTCCTGGCTGCCACAATCCGGTGACGAGAGCGACAAGCTCATGCCATGAGCCGGCATCCAGCGTGGCAAAGCCAATTCGGTATTGCTTCCCCGACTTTCGGGCGGGCTACAAATAACCCTGGTGAGGGATTGCCAGGATTCGTGCGATGAGGAAAGAGCGGGAATGGAGAGTGACGTCCTCCCGGCAATAGCCGACGCGATCTTGGGGCATACACTCAGATCCTGGACCAGTTTTTGGGGCTCAGGCCAGCAGATACTCTCTTCCGCAAGGAAAACTCTCGCCAAACCTCACTATGGTTTATCGGCGTGTCACAGCGAGGCCCTTGCTATCGGTTGTTGTTAATTCAGTGTGCCCGGTGAGCAGGCGATTATTATCTCCCTAATCTTCAAGGCGGCTATAGATTAGATTATGACTCCCATCTAGAACAAAACCACACAGTATATGGAAAAATTTTTCGACGCAGATAAACGCACCGCAGTGCTTGGGGAGCGCTTGCACAAAAACATGATTCAGTCTGAATTCCCGCTTTCGCGAGAATGACTTATTGGTGGACGGGCATCCTGCTTGTTATTCCTGGATTCAAGCATTAACCAGAATGACGGCATGGTGGTTCAGTTAGACGCGGGCCGACACAGTCTAACCGCTACTGAACGAATTCATGTCTCCTGACCCTGCCTCTGCTCCTTTCAACTCATCAAACGTAAATTGAATGGTCACCACTCCGTCTGAGACAGTTCTATGAAGCACGTAGGGCAACTTCGCGAAAGTCTTCAGCATAGGGTTGTTCGAAAACAGGACGTCCACTCGAAACCCTTTTATGCCTCGCTCCTGGGCGATCTCTATAAGATAATGAAGCAAACTGCTGGCTATTCCGCGGCGTTGAAAGTTTTCGTCCACCATAAAGGCTACCTCCGGATACTCGGACCCCGGCTCCAACATATACCGTGCCTCAGCAATGATCCGGCGATTTTCCCTCGGGCCGATGGTTACCACCAGAGAACATCCATCCTCTTCCCGGAGGTTCACGTATTTCTGGAAGTTCTCATGGGGCATGCTCTTTCGAGGGCTGAAATACAGAAAATAGACTGAACTCTCTGAAAGTTTGTAGAATAAATCCCTCATCATCGATTCGTCGGACGCCTTAACCAATCTTATGTGCGCTTGAATCCCGCCTTTAAATACTCGGTCGGTCCGGATTCGTCTACGGAATTCGGGCGAAAATGTTCGATAATAGACCTGATCAGGGTAGACGTAACCCATCTCCCGAGCCTGTTTCATAAGCTCGTCCCTGTGGTCCGGATGTGCGATCTCAATAAGGGCTGTGGTGCGGTCCCTGATGGACTTGCCGCCGAGATACGCGATGCCGTATTCCGTAACAATGTAGTTTACTTCACCTCGATTCATGATAACCGCGGACTTGGGGCCGAATGTGGGAACAATCGTGGACCGGCCGGTCCTGAGCGAGGTGGACCTCAGGCAGATAATCGACCTGCCACCTTTCGAGAGGTTCGCAGCCATCATGAAGTCCTGATCGCCTCCGGATCCCTCGAACGCAGTCCACGATGGGGTCCCCTGCTTTATTTGACCCCGCAGATCAATCTGGACAGCTAAATTCACAGCGACCATGCGGTCATTGGAAGATATGAAAGAGGGGCTCAACAGCATATCCGACGGATAGAACTCGACAAGGGAATTATCATTGACGTAATCGTACAGACGGCGTGTCCCCATGCAGCACGTGGCTAGAGACTTCCCTCGGAACATTTTCTTGGTGCTGTTATTCACGACACCGGCCTCTATCAAATCGACGAGCGGGTCAGTGAAGATCTCCGTGTGAAGTCCCAAATCCTTGTGGTCCTTGAGGCAGTCCATCAGGCCCCTGGATATCCCGGCGAAGCCGATCTGCATTACCGAACCGTTTTCTATCAACTCACTGCAGTAGATACTGATTGCTTTTTCCTGCTCTCCAAGTATTTCCACGGGGATCTCGCAGAGCTGCTCAGGCGCGTCCACCAGATAATTGATCCTATCAACGGGAATGAACGTATCGCCGTTGGTTCGGGGCATCCAGGGATTGACCTGGGCGATCACCATCCGGGCAGACTCCACCGCGGCAAGCGCCGTGTCCACGGATATGCCCAGACTGAATCGGCCGAATCTGTCCGGCTCGGAGACCTGCACTATGGCCACGTCTACCGGTATTCTTCGGTTTCTGAAAAAGTAGGGGATCTGTGAATGGAAAAGCGGGACGTAATCCGCCTCTGACAGAGGCTCGGATTCGCCAGCACGGCCCCCTACGAAGAAAGTTTTGATCCTGAATCTGTCGGGGGCTTTTCTGGCAAGAGACGAGGCCTCGTGCCCGCTTATGAACTGGATCATTTCAACGTCTGCAAGGAATGACTCCCCGAGAGCCTTAATTATTGCAGTGGGTTCAGAACACATGCTGCCCAAGTATAGCCTGTCACCGTTGCGTACGAGTGCCGCTCCCTCTTCAGGCGACACGAGCTTTGAAGCGTATCTTTGTTTCCAGGTTTCCATTGTTCGGCACTCTTCTGATCAATTATATGAGGATGATACCGGAATCATGCGGCGGCTTTGCTTTTTCGGGTGTCTTGGGGCCGTTGACCGGTCGCGGGATGGCTCATTTGATCCCGAAAGGGTCCCCGTATGGTCCCCCACTGAGCACCGTAGAGACAAAACCTTCATCACGTTCCTGAAAAAGCGTGTATTCCTACGCTTATGAGCGTACCTCGCTGAACGCCCCCGGTCAAGTACAATGTTCTCGGTGGCCCTTACCTGAAGACAGCCTGGCAGTATCTCGTCAAGGGGAATGCTGAAGCGGCCGAGCCACCTCCTAATGTGATCTGATTTATGGGTGCTAAGGTTTCATGTGTCTTTATAGGCAGGGCGCAGACCAATGCTCTTTTCATCTTAGCGGTCTCCACTGTGGCGAGTCAGTAAAACAGGATGGTTACAGCGTAAAGTCCCATCCTTAGCATTAGCGATAGGCGGATTTTATTCTCCTCTGTTCCGTAGAGGTGAGATCGATGGGATATTCGGTCGGGTCGGTGAATAAAATGGGAAGTGAAGGACCAGCAGCGGGGGACAGAAGCTTCACCAGCGGACAATCGTTCACTCGTGAGGTTCGCAGCTTCATTTTGCGAATTCTTCTGTTTGACCAGGCTTAACGCCACATCGATCTTCAGACAGGCAAAGCCCTCGCCCTCGAAACAGCCTGATTATTTGCTCCACTGTAAAACGATTCCGTTTCATCCTGGCCTCCCTAATCAGCTCAGGTCTCACTCTATACTAACTCAGAACCTGGACCAGTTTTTGGGGCTCAGGCTATAAAAAGAACATTATGCCGGTGCTGGTCAGTCTATGGTGTCCAGACTTTAGTTCGTCTTAGAAACCCACGTGCTGTGCACGTGGTCAGAGTCCGTTGGCTCTGCCGGTAAACCTGGTATCTCAGAGGCTCTCGACTCTGTTCATTATCTAAGAGTCGAAATGAGCAATGGGA
>JBKQMK010000586.1:0-9802 GCA_052146735.1 Desulfomonilaceae bacterium
TGGTTCTCCAACTCACCGCGGCTTGCCATTCATGTCCGTGCTCACATATCCACCAAACATACCTGTGGCTTCCTGGGGTCACGTCGGCTGGAGTGACGTCACCATTCTTGTCCGGATGCCATTCCCCAGCGATATCCGGCCTCTTTACCGAGAGATTGTTATCACTGCCAACTTTCTTGCCGGAACAGTATGGGCAGCCATTGCCAGAGGTCCTACTGTTGATTCGCGCTTGCCATTCGTGGCCACGCCTGCATACCCACCAGACCTTCTTGTGACTACTTGGTTTGACATGGCTTGGCTTGAGATCGCCATTCTTTTCCCAATGCCATTCGTTCATCAGGACAGGTCTAAGTGTCTTCACTTCTCTCGTCTCGCCGGTCACAAATCCCTACTCCCTGGTCTAAAATGGCTGCTGCCTGTTAGATCGACCCATTCCGCATATATTTTGGCGACAAGCGGACACTCGTTCGGTCAGTTGCTAAGGTGCTATATGCAGAGCGGAAACGCGAAAGAGTGGATCTCAGAGAACAAATGGTCGGAACCGTGTTCATGAGATGAGTTCACAGCGAATTGTGTATGTCACCCAGCCGGAGCACCGGATGAAACCGACCTTGGCCTATAAATGGGATCCGTCTTCCTTAAGATACTGCCTTGATAATTGTAAAGAGCCTGCAATTGTTTTGCTACGCCGAGAAAGCTTATTGTGCTGGTCAGGTCTATGGATTGGCAAGGATTGACTACCACCTATCCAACCTTTAATCAGTTTTGGCTCTATGTGCCTTGAGCAAATCCAGAACATCGGTCTGACCTCTATCCGTAGCTAAGCGCAATGCCGTCCGGCCTTCCTTGTCTCTTCTACTGATGTCAACACCTTCGTCCAGTAGCAGTTTCACCCTTTTCAAGGTACCCTGGCGGGCAGATATCCACAATCCCTGTTGTGTAGCGACCTCCTTACTCTTGGCACTGAGATACCTTCTTTCATTCAAGGGATTGCTTGTGTCACCTCTTGCTTTTTCTCACCTCATCCAAATGATGCCAAGATGCCAAATAGGATGATTGCAATGACCCTCTTCATTAACCTGTGCCCCCTCGGTCGGGATCCCAGGCCTCACTGTAGAGCCGATGTCTACCTATCGACCTTGATGTGAAACGGAATATCCGTGGCTTCAGTCGCTGTATAGCGATTCCTCTACAATCGGCTTCCATTTCGTAACCCAGCCAGGAATCTCCTCCATAAACTCAGGCGCCGCTATGACCAATCGCACTGAATGCAGATTGTCGATGTGGTGAATTGTGCTGTCGTGGGCAAAGAGTACCAGGACAACCTCAGGTCTAAGTGTACGGATAGTGACGGGGGTCTCCAACCTGAATTTATAACCTCGGATTGCGACCCATTGATTTCTTAGGAGAGCCTTAACTACGGGGTCCCCGTAGAGAAGACTAAGAACGCTTCCCTTAATGCTATCTTTACGGGGGACTAGCAGCACGATTTCCCCAGAATACCCCAGCTCCGCGCAACGGTTGGTGGCAATCTCTACTGCCGATTGGAGGCTTCCTATCCCTTGTCTCGTTGGCGCAATTACGATCCTCGTGACTTCCGAATCCATGTGGCCCTACCCAGCTACCGTCTTTTGCTTCTTCGTCGACATGGCCCCAGATCTAACATCATGGTAGAGGTTTTCAAGATACTCACCAAAGCCCGTGAACATATCTGCCTTGCTCTTCCCATGTTCCAATAAACCTGAAATGGAGCCCCTGTAATTAGGAGCCTTGACGCATTCCTTCTCCCAAGGACTCAATGTTGCAGTGGCAGGCTCGCCAACTTAACGGGGCTTTAGAGAGACTTTTAGCATACGTGGACTTCCCAGTGCGGTCAATGAGATTCTCGGGGGTAAAATCAAAGCCCGCTCGACGTGGGAGAAATTTTTAGACCGAAGAACACATAGTCGCGTTTGCCTGTAGGTGTTGTGACGTGGAAGCATTCTCCGCGGTTGAAGGGAACTGCTGAATATGATTGGTGACGGTCTAAGAAAATCGAGAGAATAGACCACTCGGAAGGTGAACTCAAATCAAATATCGCTCAGTTCACAAGGATGGGGGCTTCTTGTCTGGGCAGTACAATAAGGATCGACGGCACAACAATGTGGCAGCCCTTTGGCTCGGAGTGGGAGTTCAATAGCTTGCAGGGCCGAGACTTGAATCCTGGCAACAGTCAGGTCCAGGTGTCTCTCTTATCCGCGCAAACAGAAATCACGGCCTAAAGAAAATTCCAAAAGACACTGAACTGGTCTCGACTTGTGTTAGTATAACCCATAACAAAAAGCGGTAACAAGAGAACTTCGTCCCACCCCATCAGCAGGTGAGGTTCGTGGCGAAGGTGGGAATAATAATGCTCTTTCAAATGACGCACTTTGTCAGACGGTTTATTGGGAGTCTGAGGTTCAAACTGAGCTTCTACGCGGGAGTGGTGCTGTTCTTGGCCGTGGTGGCCTTTGCTTTGCACAGCACCTTCACTCAGGAAAAGGACCTTGTAAATGCTCGGGTTCAGGGGGCTCTGAAAGTTTCCGCCGTCATTAAGGCAGCGATTTGGAACGGCATGATGACAAAGAACAGGGAGGGTATCAGGGAAATAATAAACACCATCGCGGAACAGGAGGGTTTCACGGAGATAAATATCTACGACTGGACGGGTGTTGAACATTATACCAGCGGACCATCTCCCGCCACGAATGTGAATAGAGTCGAGAACCCTTTACTCAAGGATCTTGCCACCAATGCTTCTCCAAGGTACCGGTTCTTAGGTGATGGAAGAACTCTCAATGTCATAAACCCGCTCATAAACACTCATAGCTGCTCTTCGCAAGCCTGCCACGCTCATCCAGAATCCCTTCCGGTCCTGGGTGCTCTGGAGGTGACGATCCCCCTAGAAAATCTCCGAAAAGAAATTGTTAATTCAGCCCATAGAACCTATCTCTTCGCCTTTTGTCTTTTCATTCTGATCTCGACCATTGTTGGTTTGGGGGTGATCTTTCTCGTCAGCCGTCCGCTCAGAGTCCTTGGAGAAAAGGCGCAAAAGATGGCGTCTGGGAAATATGAGCCTGATGCCTCTCGAAATGGCTACGATTCGATTTCAAAGCTCTATCGTTCATTTGACGAAATGAGCCGTCAGATCAACGACCGTACTAGCGAGCTTCAACACAGCCGCCAGATGTACAAGGAGCTTTTCGATAAAGTCCCGTGCTACCTAACAGTTACAGACCGAAACTTCGTCATAGTGCGTGCGAATGATACCTTCACAAATGAGTTCGGAGATCAGCTTGGAAGGCACTGTTTTTCCGCTTACAAGGGACTGGTTTCAAAGTGTGAAAACTGCCAAGTGGAAAAGACATTTGTAGATGGTGTGCCCCGTGAATCTCAAGAGATCTGGAATCCCGGGAGCACGGATAGGAAGAAAGATGTGATTGTTCACGCAGTTCCTATAGTGAACGACAAAGGCGATGTCGAAGAAGTTATGGAGATGTCCGTTGACGTGACTCGGATTATGAATCTCCAGTCAGAACTGGCTGAGAAAGAAGAGGAGTTGAGAAAGCTCATCGAAAATGTCCCTTGCTATTTAACAGTGATTGATCGGTCGTTTTCTATCGTATTTTATAACCATCGATTTGCCCAGGATTTTGGGGTGCCTTGGGGCCAGAAGTGCTTCGAGATTTACAAAGGTCGCCACGTTAAATGCGAGGATTGCCCTGTGGACAAAACGTTTTCTGACGGTGTGAATCACTCCTCGGAAGAGGTCTGGAATCACAACGGGAAAGAGATTTACATCGTCACGCATACTTCTCCGATTACCGCCGAAAATGGCCAAGTTGAGGCCGTGATGGAGCTGTGTACCAATGTTACCGAGGTCAAACTGCTCCAGAACCAGTTGGCCACATTAGGGGAAACCATTGCGGGGATGTCGCACAGTGTAAAGAACATAATCTCAGGATTAGAAGGCGGTGTCTATGTGGTCGATTCTGGATTCCATAGCGGCAATGATGGCAGAGTGAGGCAGGGTTGGGACATGGTCAAAAAGAATGTGGACAAGATCTCTAACATGGTGAAAGACATTCTTTATGTATCCAAGGAAAGGCAACCGGAATATCAGGAATGTGATCCTGGGCAGATACTATCTGATGTTTACGACCTTTACCTAGAAAAAGCTCGCAGCGATGGCGTCCAGTTGATAAAGGACTTTCCTCCAAGCATGGCTCACGGGCTTCTCGACGCGAATGGAATTCACAGTGCCGTCTCAAATCTGGTGTCCAACGCAATAGAAGCTTGTCGGGACAGGATGGTTAGGCCGGTCCGCCATGTGACAATAAGCGGAAGCGTACAAGGCTCCAAAATACTTATCATGGTCACTGATGATGGGAGAGGAATGCCAGAGGAAGTGAAGCAGAACCTTTTCAGGAAGTTCTATTCCACTAAGGGTTCTAAAGGTACCGGGCTCGGCCTCATCGTGACGAGAAAGGTGATTGAAGAGCATGGGGGGACCCTTAACGTCAAATCAACGCCCGGCGAGGGAACAACATTCTTTTTAGACATTCCGCTGAAAACATCAAATTCTGAAGCTTCCGGCTTCGGACGGAGCAGCGATACAGAGAACGCGACCACGCGGGGAGCGGAAACTTGACCGTTAGAGTGCTTTTGGTGGATGATGAAAAAGAATTTGCAGCAACCTTGGCCGAACGTTTGGCAGTTCGAGGACTCTTTGTCCGAACATCCCTCAGCGGTCCTGACGCCCTTGCACAGCTGCAACAGGAAGAAGCAGACGTCGTAGTCCTGGACGTGTCCATGCCGGGCATGAGTGGCATTGAAACCCTGCGTCTTATAAAGCAGATCAAACCGTTAGTCCAGGTGATAATGCTTACAGGTCACGCAACCATTCAATCAGGAATGGAAGCCCTAAAGCTGGGGGCATACACTTACCTCCTGAAACCCACTGAAATAAATGACTTGATCTCGCAAATCAAGAAGGCTCATGCCCAAATGCATTCTTTGGAACCCCGTACAAAATCTCCTTGATAGTGACGGATCCAAGTTTGGCCTATTTCCCGGAAATCGAGAATCTACCGCAGGGCAGCCGGAAACTACGTTCAGGGATTCGGGAGGCCACGGATTCGCTTCCTTCCCGTAGATTCCCAACCGTTTCAGTACGCAGTACAGGGTGACAGGTTTGGGGTACCCCTTGATGAACTGCGGTGGATGCTTTTCCAGGCGAATAAAATTCAGTCGCAGCAACCTCCCTCAGCCCCGCCGTCCAGGAACGCCTCCGCGACTGGGCTACACACGCTCTCCGGCATCGCTGGACTCAAGGAACAGGATCCCCACATGCCGGTGCGAGTTTCCGCTCCTGAGGGACAGTTTCATTGTTCGATCAAAGACCACGCCGAAGGAACCTACCATCGGCAGGAAGAGTTCTCTCCATCATTTTCCTTCAAAAAAACCTCCTGTGAGCCGATTACCATCCTCTTCACGCATCATAGTCCGTCCAAAAAGCCTAACATGCTACCCGATGCCATCGACCGGGGTCTCCACTCAAAAGTGATTGACACGAGGGAGCGGAAGGTGTGTTATCTTAAGAAACAAGAGGAACCGAAGACTGGAATGGCTAACGACCTTGGGAAAAATATGAGAAGGAGAGTGCTGGAATTCCTACAGGATGAATTGGAGGAACCGGGAAGTTATCGTGTCAGGGGATACGAACTCTATCACCACTTGGGGAAGGGATTAACACCAGACGAGTTCAAATCACACCTCGATTATTTAGAAGAAAGACGAATGGTGGAAAGAGAGCCAAAACAGGCCCCCAAGGTAGATACAAAAGCCGAACAGCTAGAGATTGCATGGTATTCTATTACGCCGTATGGAATAGATACACTAAGGCGTTCCAATACGACAGAAATCTTCGACGGTGGCGACGAAACTTCTTGACGATCTTCCATCTCGGATCCTCGGTCATCGAAAGAAAGCACGAACCAAAGGTCGCAGATACTCCCTTATTTGCGATCCATGACGCCAGATTTCGTTGTCTATATCGGCAACCTAAGCCAGGCATGTACTTTGGTCAAGCGCAATCTCCACGCCCGGCCGAGGAAAAGATCTCTCGCAAGTCGTGAACCGACGCAAGCACTGAAGTTAAGGGAGAGTGACCACTTCTGGTGCGTCTGCGAGAGGACCCGTTTGCTGACCGCCCGACACACCTTGCATATGAACGCCTGAGCACCATTCTCCGCGCTTTTCTGATTCGAGGCATCTTGAGTATCCGTAAATTGCCTGCGGTCGTCTATGACGTTCTGGTTGCGCGAGAACGCGGGTCATAGCAAGATCTTCGCCGCACCCTTTCGGTTAGCTTTCGGTGGATGTGTCCGATTCGAATCGTTGGAAAAATTACAAATTGGCTTCGCTACTGGAATATTGGTGGGAGGAGCACGTGAAGCTCAAACAAAGCGAATTCTTTCAAAAAGGCACCCTAAGCACCTCATCAAAGAAATTCGCCGCCGCTTCTTGGACCCGTTCTATAGGCATATGCACGCATGTACCCTCGGATAATTCTGTACCCAGGGATAGCCCCCCCAGCATGAACTCGTCACCGACCAGCAGCGGAGGACTCATGCCGAACCCGCGAAGAGTCACTTGATCTACCCATGCCTGAAGAGCAGACAATTCTTTGATAATTGAAAATTCTGAAGAATCTTTACTGACCGTCATGAAACATCACACACGAGAACGAGACTCATTGTTAGCAGAAGTTTGAAGCCATGATGCCCTGAAAGAAACAGAGACACGGAACACGTTTCGCATCAACGATAAAGTCGTGGTCTTCCGCATCAACCATCAAGACTATTCACCTTCATTGGGCTACACCTCGCCTTCGCCTTCCTATGGGCAGGCTTCGGTGGGCCCAGCAGGTGGGCAGGTGGGCGGTGGCATAATACATAGGTGGAGTTGGGGAGTTCTTGTAAGCCAGTACATCAAAAAGAGACCTGAGGGGTGAATTTATCTATGTAACTAGTTAATATCACGATGTGCCTATTAGTTGAGGTCGCTCCCAGAGCCAGGATTGTATCTCACAGACCAGGCCGATCCGGTCGTCAACCGGGAGCCGAAGTGACCACCTACCCCCTCCGTTACACATGGCGGAACAATGAGAAGCCAGCCACACTCAACGGTCGTCGCTGCCGGGTGGTCAAAGGATTGGTGGCAAGCAGCAACGGTAAAATAGAAAACGGAGCCGAATTTTGTCAGCTCCGTTTCATGAGTTTTAGTACCCATTGTTGCAACAGGAACCTTCCTGTTGCCTATTTGCGCCCTAAATTATGTTTTTGAACTCTTAGCAGGTTCTACCATCATGCTCCTTTCGTTGCTGTGTTGAAAGCAACATTACATGCGTCGAACCAACCACTAGATAATATGATCACAGAAGCAACCTGTGCAGTCAATCTTTTTTTGCCGGGTCCAAGAAGAATTAGCTACCGAGTAGGGTGCTGTGATGAAATATTCGTTGTCCCGCTCTTGCCGAATATGATAACGTGTAACCGTCGAAACCCCCTAATCTGCATCCAGGATCGACAACTGTAGGTATAGACAGAGACGCCGCGCCTCCCATTGTGGAGTGGTCCCGGCGTTTCGTTTCTTGTAGCCTCGGGGCTCTGTGCCCTGAAAATTTTCTTGTCGGAAGCCCCGCAGACCTGATAATGTACAGACCCCCTTCAATTGGAAACGCCGTGCCGCCTCAGACGCTTTGCTGGTTCGGCGTTTTCGTTTGTCTGGGGAGCCCTCCTTTTTTTGTCCGCCACTGATAGCTCCCAAGTATCTATATTAGATACGCGGGACGGGGGCTCGCCTCCTAAAGAATAAGCAGGTCGGCAAATTTCCTTGTCAGAAGTCCCACGGGATTGATAGGCTAAGATCCGGCAGCCTTAAAGGTGGACCCTTCATCGGAAACGCCATACCGCTCTTCTCCCCCCCAGGTACTGGCGTTTCGTTTTTTGGGGGTCTTCCTTAATGATTGCACTCTAATAGGCGTATCGCCTATGCAGGTTTTCGTTGCTTCATTCCTCGTATTTCTGGTATGCTACGGTTGCTAATGACCAGCCTCTCGTTGGCTTGCCCCGAATGAGAGTGCAAGCCCGCCGATAGTGCCGCGGGCTTTTTTTATGGAGATAACTTCATGGGACGCGCGAGGCTGCGATCTTAGATAGAAGACAAGGATTCTGTGTCCTGACAGCATGAGGGTCGTTCAGAATTGATTGCACGAAGCCTCAACCGATTTGTGGCTACAGGGCAGAGACGTCGTGGTGAAATATTTGTTGTCACGCTCCCGCAAAAGCTGTTAAAGTGCGCGGTCGTACCCCGTAAATCTGCATCCAGGATTGACAGGCGAGAACCTCAAAAGAGACGCCGTGTCTCCCGCTGTGGAGTGGCACCGGCGTTTCGTTTCTATAGCCTTGGGGCTTTGTGCTGTGAAAATTTCCTTGTCAAAGACCAGCCGCATCTGATAATGTAGAGTCCTCATGAGCCTCCTTGAGGCGATGGGCGTTATTCATCGTGAAATGCCGTGCCGGTCAGACCCCCGGTGCGGCGTTTCATTTTCTGGGGGTCATAGTGATGTCTGGATTACAGAGGAAACGATCAACATTGTTCCGTCCAGAATAAGCGGGGTCGGTAGCGGCTTGACATGTTGAGGTGGTCTCGACAGTTTGGTCCAGGCAAGCCGTAACAACGTGACAAGACTAAAGCAATGAATTAACCCCATACGGCTTGCTGGCGGGGATTGGACGGCTAATCTGATCCCCGCTCTTTCCAGCCCTTCCAAGGATCTCCTCGAAATACCCCTCTATGTAGGTCCGTTCCTAGCAGGATTTGCCCTTTGAGGGCAGACCCGCTACCCCAGGCGCGGACAGGTCTCATACAGGGGCACTATTACTCAGGAGCAAGCACTGTTGAGTCCTCCCCGTGCGCCACCCAGTTCTCTAGATACAGCTTCGCGAGTTTTGAACACTTGATGATGAGCAGGTTTTCGGCATTGATCTCTGCCTGTATTGTGAAATCGAATGACCCTGTGATCACCGTCTTCCCATCAATGATCATGACCTTGTTGTGGGCACTTGGATGCTCGCCGTCAATGTAGGTTGGTACCTTTTGATTGGCTAGGAACGTGGCTTGTGAGCCCTGAGTTCTGCTCTTGCGCTCGTCAATAATCACCTGCACGTCCACTCCTCTCTTGTGAGCCTCCACAAGAGCTTTTGCAATGGGTCGGGCGGTGAAGAAGTACGCCTGCACGAGGATCTCTGACTCTGCATTGGTGATTTCGTCAATGATTGCTTGAGTACATCCCCCACCAGGATTGAACAAGACCTTTGCCGGAGCATTATTGAGAACCAGGTCCGTGGAGTAAGAGGTTGACCCGACTGCCATGACGAAGACCGCAACCAATGCACATAATGTCCGCTTTGTGTTCACAATAATCTCCTCATGCAGGTGGATCTGACATCCTGTCCATACTCTCCACAGGCCCTAGGGTCAACTGCCATCTCCTCGTGTAATCGTCGCTCAGCCAAGGCCCTCTATGAGTGCAGCGGCGCCCAATTCGTGGTAATCTACCTCGGGAGGCATGTCGCGGAAGTCGACAAACTCATAACTCCATTAGACGAGCGCATCACCTTGTTTACAGAACGAACCACTAATATTCTTTTTTTAATTGCCCTTACTGCTGTCACCTCCTTGGTTGCCTACCGGGTAGCCCCCGAATCCATTCCCG
>JBKQMK010000587.1:0-4429 GCA_052146735.1 Desulfomonilaceae bacterium
GTGAGGTGTTCCAGGTTACGGACCGAGACCATGAAGATGCCCTGCGCCTCATGGTCGTTCACTGTCTTCACATTGGCCTGGACGATATCCGCATCGTTTGAAGAGAAGACACCACTAATAGTGGCCAACATTCCCGTCCTATTTTCAGTTTGAATTCCCAATCTCACAATCCGGCTCAGCGATTGACTCTCGTCCCAACTTACCTCGACGATTCTCTGCGAATCAGTGTCCTGAAGGTTAACACAGTCTTCTTTGTGTATGGTGACCCCGCGGCCCCTGGTGATGAAACCCATGATCGAATCGCCAGGCAAAGGATTGCAGCACTTCGCGAAGTTTACCATCACATCGGCCAACCCCTGAACCCTCACGCCGCTCTTTGTGGTGCCATGCTCCTTTCTTACATGTTTCTCTTCGGCTAGAGCTGCCTTCGCCTTTTCTCTCTCCTGTGGCGGAACCAGCTTTGTAATAACAACCTTTGGAGAAATCCTGCCGTACCCAATAGCGGCATAGAGGTCCTCTTCAGTCTTGAAGCTGAATTCACCTGCAATTTCAAGGAGTGAGCCCTCTTTTTCAGCACGATTCAAGTCGATCCGCCATTTGCGAAGCTCTCGATCTGCGCTGTCCCTTCCCATCTGAACTGCACGTTCGCGTTCCGCCGCAAGAACAAAATGGCGGATTTTAGTTCTGGCCCGGCCTGTCTTTACGTGCTTGAGCCAATCTTTGCTCGGCTTTTGGTGCGCCGACGTGACAATCTCGACGCTGTCCCCGGTATGCAATTCGTACTTCAACGAGACCATTTTCCCGTTAACGCGGGCTCCTACGCACCGGTGGCCGACCTCGGTGTGAATGGAGTAGGCAAAATCCAAGGGTGTGGCCCCCTTGGGGAATTCCTTTACCTCTCCCTTGGGAGTGAACACGTACACTTCATCCGGATATAGATCCACGCGCACGTTCTCGAAGAATTCTCGAGGATCGTCCAGGTCCTGCTGCCATTCCATCATCTGGCGCAGCCAATTGATGACTTTGGCATCTTCAGCTTCAGGCACTTTCCCTTCTTTGTAGGACCAGTGGGCCGCGATTCCTTCTTCCGCGATAAGGTCCATCTCGTGGGTTCGTATTTGGATTTCTATCCTTGCGCCTTTAGGCCCGATGACCGTGGTATGGAGAGATTGGTAGCCATTGCTCTTCGGCATGGCTATGTAGTCTTTGAACCTGCCCGACACAGGACGCCAAAGCGAATGAATAAGGCCCAGGACTGCATAGCATTCACTGACGCTGTTCAAGATTATGCGGAAAGCGGTGAGGTCGTGAACCTGGTCGAACTCCAGGTTCTGAGCCATCATCTTGTGGTGTACGCTATAAATATCCTTATTGCGCCCTTTGGTCACTGCATTTATGTTGTATTGCTCCAATTTCTCACGAATAATTCTCAATACATTATTAACGTATTCTTCGGTTTGCTTTATTGTTTCATCGAGGCGAGTTTTAATGTAGTTGTACTGTTCGGTTTCAATGTATCTGAAGGCAAGGTCCTCGAGCTCCGTTCTCATCCAATAGATTCCCAGGCGTGCAGCCAGGGGCGCGTAGATCTCCATGGTTTCCCTGGCGATTCTCTTTTGAGCCTCCGCGGGCATGGGATCAAGCGTGCGCATGTTATGAAGCCGGTCAGCCAGCTTCACGAGAAGCACCCTGATGTCGCGGCTCATCGCGAGAATCATTTTGCGAAAATTCTCAGCCTGCCGCTCTTCCTTCGACTGAAACTCAATTTTGCTAATCTTGGTCACGCCATCGACGAGACTCGCAATCTCCGTGCCGAAGAAGCGTTCGAGGTCCTCCACGGTGGTCAGGGTATCCTCCACCGTATCGTGTAAAAGGCCGGTCGCAACCGAGGCTTCATCCAGCTTCATCTGAGCAAGAATGCTGGCCACGGCCACAGGGTGCACGAGATATGGCTCACCGGACATTCGCGTCTGGCCGACGTGGACCTGCGCGGAATAGACGTAAGCTGCCCGGATGAGGTCAAGGTCGGCATCCGGGTAATACGACTTGACTATGTCCTGGATCTCTCCGAAACGAACAATGGGTTTGCCGCCGTGGCTCATGGACGGCTGAGACGTCTTATTTTCGCCATGTTCATGCTGCACAGTCATTTATCCCACAAGATATTTGCCCGAATAGTCTATGCCTGTTACTTTCCACGATAACGTGGCTCACTGCAACCTCGTTCCCAGTCCTGTCACATTAAATATTTCGACATCCCCGGCGAATTCGGCAAGCCAAGAAACTTAAGCGTTGCCTCGCCGAGGCCGTTTGCCCGAGGCACTCTTGCCGGCCCGGTGCTCTTCCAAAGATTTCCCCTGCCGTTTCTTTAACACAAGGCGCAATGGGGAGCCTGCGAAGTCGAAGACCTCCCTCAAGCGGTTCTCCAGGAATCTCTTATATGAGAAATGGATCGACTCCGGATAATTGCAGAAAAACATAAACGTTGGAGGCGCCACCTGCACCTGCGTCATATAGTAGATCTTGATCCGTTTCCCTTTACGGTGCAATCCAGGGGGGTGCGAGGTCAATGTTTCTTCCAGAAACTTGTTCAGCCCTGCGGTGCTGATTCTCTTACGGTACTTTGCGTTAACATCGTCGATCAGGTTAAAGAGTTTGACCGCCCGAGTCCCCTCCAAAGCCGAAACGGTAAGTATTGGAGCGTACTGGAGATACTTGAGAGAATCCCGGACGTGCTCGATATATCGTTCAATGGTGGAGGTGTCTTTAGGGATCAGGTCCCACTTATTCAGCACCAGTATCACCCCTCTACCTTTTTCAAAAGCGTATCCTGCGATCCGGGCATCCTGGTCGGTTACCCCTTCTCTTGAATCCATCATAACCAGCACGATTTCGGCCCGATCTATGCTTCTGAATGCCTTGATAACGCTATACTTTTCGAGGCGGTCCACTATGCGGGAACGTCTCCTTATGCCGGCAGTATCGATGAAAAGATATTCCTTGCCGTAATGGCGTACTGTGGTGTCAATCGAATCCCTTGTGGTGCCGGGCTCAGGGTTTGCCACCAGCCTCTCTTCTCCCAATAAGAGATTTATTAGAGTAGATTTACCGACGTTGGGTCGGCCCACGACCGCCACCTTGACAACAGTTTCCGCCTCTGGTTCTGCTTGAAGGGGAGCAAACGGTTCCTCCGGGATCTCTTCCAGGAGAGAATCAATGAAATCGCTCATGCCATACCCGGTCATGGCACTGACAGGAAAAATCTGGGCAACTCCCAGTGAATAGAAGTCAACGGCAAAGTCTTCCTGCTTCTCCGAGTCAATCTTATTGACCGCGTAAAAGACTTTCTTATCGGTCTGTTGAAGCATGCGGACTATTTCGTGATCGGACGGAGTAATCCCGACTTTTCCGTCACCAACGTAAATTATTACATCCGCCTGTTCGATGGCCACGACAGTTTGAGTCCTCATTTGTGAGAGCATGACATCGTCGGTTGTCGGTTCAAACCCACCGGTATCGACAATGACAAATGATTTGTCTCCGAGCGTCACTTCCACATAGTTGCGGTCCCGAGTCAGGCCGGGCGTGTCCTCCACCAGGGCCTTCCGCGTCTTACACAACATATTGAACATTGTGGACTTCCCGACGTTGGGTCGCCCCACGAGCGCTACCAGTTTTTTTGATGCACCTTTGACCATGCCTCAGTTTATAACATATCACGGCAAGATTATTCAGGTAGAATCTCTAACTTACCGAGCAAGGGACGCTGCCCACCTCTGTAAGTTTCACAATTTCAAGGACCTGTTGCCTGTATGGTCTTGTAATATCGCCAGTTTGATGATATTGTTCATATCTTAGGCTCACAGGGTCCCGAGAAACGGAATGAATTCATGAAAGCCGCTCTAAGCATTCTGGCCGCGACTCTCATTCTGGCCGCATTGCTTTTGTTGGGGTGCGTGCCCGGCCTGCAATCAGCCAAACCTCCTACCGAAGCCGAACCACCTTCAGGCCCCCAGGGCCAGTCCGAACAAGCCGAACCCCCCAAGGCCCCTATGGCGCCTGGCCAGGGTGCGGATCAGGCGGCTACCCCCCCTCCCCCGGCCTATCTCCCCCCGCCTCCTCCGGGCCGGGAGCAGATCTCAGAGGCAGCGGTGGATCTGCGCCTTAAGGACGAGGTGAACGAGGCTGCCATGAGGTTCGCCAAAGAGATACCTAGTGTCAAATACGTCAAGACATGCTTCTCGAAATTGTATGGAGGCTGGTATCTCATGCTTTACGTTGAGAAAGGTAAGAAGATATCATTGGAGCAGTTCTCGTGGAATACCAAGTCGAAAGAATGGGAGGTAGCGGGTCGTTTTCAGGTGCCGCCCAAGCAACTCGAGTACCATCTCAAGGGAGAAGTGGCTGATGAGAAATGCTTTCGCCTGAA
>JBKQMK010000588.1:0-4129 GCA_052146735.1 Desulfomonilaceae bacterium
ATATACAATGGAACGGCTGTTCAATGCAAGCGCAAAATGCTACTAACTCCCATAATATCAGTATCTTGAACAAATATGTGTCGCTAAAATGGGGGCCGGTCAGGTTAAGTCCGACAGCCTCCTAGGACAAAGATCTCAATATACATATAGTTGCCGTCCTAACCGCTGTGAGGAAACGGAGCACAAGAGAATTCTTTATTACTTTCCCATGCGTCACGGTGAGGGAGGTTTGAACGACGAAGTGCACCCACAAGTCGCAAAATGTTGGTCCGATATTAGGCACCATTTAGAGAGCCTACCCGAGCCAGATAGGGTATACTGTGAGTCTTACACCCAAAAGAAAGATGTAGACCCAGAAGGGGGGTTCATAAATACATCTGACAAAAGCCGTCTCGACGTATCTGATCCTATGCTTAAGACTCTTTTCTGGCTAGCCCAGCGATATCCTAAGACACGTTTCATGCCAACTGAAAGCCATGAGTTATGGCAGGAATTCAAAACGTTCTGTGAGGCAATGAAGCAAAAATACGGGCAACATCTTCCTTGCGAGCCTACGGAACTATGGAGTGCAGATGACTCGGGTATGTGGCGTGACATAATCAAAAGACGGGACATCCACGTTGCCGGGAGAATTGATGAAACGCTCAGAATGGGAGAAGTGGGTGTATTGTTTTTGGGGGCTTCACATAATGAAGACAATCACTTAGTTGCGCTTTTGGAATCCATGAGAATAGATGTAGACGTTTTTGAGGTCTTGGCTTCGCCGGGCGAATAATTCCGGAGAATTTTGAGGCTGTCCCGTCGATAGGACGTTTTTTGCTGGACTTCGTTAGTCACTTTGCTCCCATAATCTTTACGTACAGCCTCAGTGCCCTTTCCAGGTGATAAGTGTCAGTCCCCTTGAATTTATGAATTTCGTTCAGCAGATCGACCGGCAGACGACCCGCAAAGACTTTAGTTTTGAGGGTGGAATATTTCTTCATACGACCCCCGGTCCATTCCTTGTGATGCACTTCGATTGACTCCAGTATTCTTCTGACTCCTTGTAAAATCAGCTTTTCAGATAGATCCGGCGTATGATCGCTATTGTCAGTATGCGCTTTCAGGCTCTTGAGCTTTTTCTGTCCGCCCCCTGGAATGACCGTTAGGCCGTTCTTCCCTTGATGTCTTGATTGCCCGACAACTCCAGAGCTTTTGCCACTGAGCATTTCTTCTGGGGGAGGCCAGAGCCCGTATTTCCTCCAGACGCTTAGGGTCGTGGAGGAATTCTTGTCACCTGGGTAAACGAGCTTCACGGCTTTCAATTCAGCTTCTCTGGAGTCAGTCCCCTTTTCTATTTCCCTTTGGTAAAACCTCCAGGCCAGGGGAATCTTTTCCTTGTATTCATCTAATTTCTTCAATTTTCTTGGCTTCACTGCGGGATTTTCTTTCTCTGTCATGGCGAGTCCTTCCGATATTTTGCTGACTCATGATGTCCCGTACGCGTACGTCTCACAAGTCCAAAGACCGATCTTAAAAAGTCTCGTTATCCATTATTTACTACCGATAATGGCACTTTTCCGTAGTACCTCAGTCTGTTGCCACGAGTTCCGCTATCTCTCCTTGCGCTCCCTCCAGCCCGTCGATGTACACCTGGAGCGTGTTCAAGTTCTTGTGTCGGGAGAATTTCAGTACCTTGGTCACATCCATGCCTATGGCCTGTGTCTTCCTGACCGCTTCGGAAATGCTCGTGTGCTGCAATTGTAATGACTTCCCGTGTGCTTTCTTGGCGCCCACGGCTGACCAGGCTGCCAGATACCCACACAATTTCAAAGTGTTTAATCTCTGCCGCATCAAGAAGGTCGGGCTAGAACACTGGATTCAGGAAGAAGCCGGGCAAATACGGAAGAAGTATTTCTCACACAAGTTTATTGTCGGGAAGGGTCACGCCGATTAACGGCGACGGAACAAACCAAGAAGGAGTTGGAACAGAAGAAAAACCAGTTGAAGGCAGACTTCAATCAGCTTTTGGAGCAGAAGAAAAAAGAAATCCGTGAGAAGATGAAGAAATAGGATCTTATCAATACTGCTCTTCGGGCCGGAAATCCCATGGGAGAGCTAGTAAAGCCCAGTCTTTAGGGCCTGGTTTTCTCGTTGCCAGACAGGTCCGCTGTCCGGTAGAATTATCATTACCCTTTTTAGTCTGTCAGTTCGATTGAAACGCCGAGAAATGACCCTCTCGGCGTTTCGCTTAAGGGGGCTACCAGCTTCACAGAATGGCCACTATCGGATTATCTGGGCTGGGGGAAGGGAAAGGCGTAAGAGAACAGGCCCATTCATTCTGGAACGCTTCCTGGTGAATTCCAAATAGTGGCTGATTTATGGAGGTTAGTCCCCGCTGTGGGCTGAATACTGTCCATTATTTTTCTGTAAAACAGTCAATATCCGCTTGCAATGAACCACGTCGGGATGCGAGGAACCAAGCGCCGGTTCTTCTATTGATAATGCTTTCCTATATAGCTGACCAGCCAGATAATATTTCTCTCGATGTATAGCCACATCGGCTACTGTGACCATGCACTCCGCTGTCCGAGGGTGGCCGTTGCCATATTTGCGCTGAGCCTCTTGCCACGACTTCATTGCCACGTGAAAGGCAGAGACGATTTCACCGCATTGGCAAAGTTCCTCAACTTCATGACGAACGTCGGTTAGCGACCGCTCTTGGGAAAGAGAGATTGCGACGGCAAAAAGGCCCATCAGAACTGCCAGTGTGACCACGCAACAAATCCTCATTGTACGCCCCCCATTCTTTCTATATCCACCTTGCGAGTGGCCTCTAGAGATCTTTAGAAAGCACCTTCCCGCACAATTCCCGGTCAATCAATTTGGCAACGTGCTCGTCATGGATGCAAAGGTCTTTTAGCTTCTGCACTGTGGTTCCAAGACCTTCTGGGGGGCGAGCATGTACAAACTCCTCCAAGGAGTCGAATCTCACGTTCCTCCCCAGCTCTCTAGCAAAGCGGCATTTCCACATGCGGTCCGCAATTACCATTTTCAGGAATCGAACCGCTTGTTCGGTTTTTCCGTTGCCATTGGATAGCAAGTCGATCAGGACACTTACGTAGTGATGATTTATTTTGGAGCGGGTCATCAGATTTCCCCCCGACGACACGATTATTTGCTCACCACGAAATGAGATACAGCCTGACTGCAAGTACACCCGGACTTGCTCACGCGAGCGCAAACCAAGTATTTGCCCGGACAGGGAGGGCACCATTGAGAAATGAATCTTCCGCGATGATCGGTGTACCCTTCGATAGGCTCAAAGTGCACTGGGCACGTAGCAGCCGTCTCGCCGAGCAGCCAGAACCAGAGCACGACTCTACCGTGATGAAGACCGGAGCCGTTAACCTCAGTTTTGAGCGCTATCTTTATTTTTTCGGTGCCGCTGTCTTTGCAGGGTGAAGTTTCCACTGAAACCGAAATAGGTCGTTCCTGCGAAGAGCCCCCTATGTTTGCCAGTCCTACGAATACTAGAATCGAGCCACAGAGTACAATTACCGCCAAGCCCTTCCAGGATGAGATCATAGAATTCCCCCCTCGATACCTGATCCTACTCTACTAACTAGCTCTAAAAAAGCTCCTGCCCCTGAAGTTATTAAGACAAGTATGGCTAATTTTGAGGCAACCACGAGCGACCTTAGAATCTCCGAATCGGGCGGTGATTGTCAATATGTGAAAGTTGGCGACAAACTGGGTAGTTCTTTTACCCGATTGGGCTGCTTGCATTGACTCAATGCCTTCATCAGCCTCAAATTTTCTTTCTCCGACAAGTGGATAGGTTCCCATACAGCCGAATTGCCCCTGATAATTCATTTTGCACGGCTTCCTGGTCAATTCAGCATAAACTCTTATTTAGAAGGGTCCTCCATCATTACGGTATTCACATAGCCCTCGATGTGGTGCAGCGCAGCGTAATTCGTGGTAATCTGCCTCGGGCGATATATGGCGGAAGCCGACAGGCTCATAACTCCATTAGACGAGCGCATCACCTTGTTTACAGAACGAACCACTAATATTCTTTTTTTAATTGCCCTTACTGCTGTCACCTCCTTGGTTGCCTACCGGGTAGCCCCCGAATCCATTCCCG
>JBKQMK010000589.1:0-10782 GCA_052146735.1 Desulfomonilaceae bacterium
TTCTACCGACTGGTGCAGCAAGCAGTTGCCATAAAGCCAGTAACAGGCGATGTGTTACGAGGCGGTTGCTCGAAAGTGTCTAACCACAACATATAGTATCCGGTTGAGTTGTCCGGATAGCCCCATATTATTATACGCAGATGACTTCGACTGTTATTCCTCTGACGTTCCCCGATCTTTGGGCCTTCCTTAAATATCCAATTCCTGCACCTCCCGTGCATGCTGCTTGATGAATGAGAAGCGCTTCCGGACGTCCTTTCCCATGAGGGTGTCAAATATCTCGTGAGCCTTCTCCTCGTCGTCTATGCCTATTCTCAGCATTGCGCGGGTGGAGGGATCCATCGTGGTAGTTTTCAACGTTTCCGCATCCATCTCGCCAAGACCTTTGAACCTTTGAATTTCAATCTCCTTGCCGTTCTTTTGTTTCAGTATTTTTTCCTTCTCCTCATCCGAAAAAACGTACCGGATTGCCGCTTTCTTGCCCGATCCAATCCGTATCTTGTAAAGAGGCGGTACTGCCAGGTACACGTGCCCTCGCCTGACCAATTCAGGGAGGAATCGGTAGAAGAATGTGAGCAGCAAGGTTGCAATATGATGGCCGTCAACATCGGCATCCGTGTTGATAATAATTTTCCCGTATCTCAGCCGCGAATAATCGAATGTCTGGCCGGTTCCGGTCCCGATGCTCTGAACCAGATCGTGGAGTTCGCGGTTGGCCTTGAGTCTTTCAGCAGATGCCTGCTCAACGTTGAGGATCTTCCCTCGTAGCGGCAGAATGGCTTGGAACCTCCTGTCTCGTGCTTGTTTCGACGAACCTCCGGCACTGTCACCCTCGACAATGAAAAGCTCTGTGCCGTCTCGTGATGTGGACGAGCAGTCTGCCAACTTGCCGGGCAGCGTCAGCCTGCGTGTAGCGGCCTTGCGATTGACTTCGTCCCGAGCCGCTCGAGAAGCCGTGCGAGCTTGAGCCGCCAGAACGACGCGATTGGTGATTGCCGCAGCCTGCGCGGGGTTCTGATGGAGCCACGTCTCAAAGGCAGTGCGGATCACTGGTTCCACCTGCAGCGCCGTACGGCTATTTAGGCGCTCTTTCGTCTGTCCCTGGAATTCAAGATTCTCGTGGAGGTAAACCGAGAGGATCGCCACAAGGCCTTCTCGCACGTCCTCGGCCGAAACGCTCTTGATCCCTTTGGGAAGGCCGTTGCGCTTCTCAATGTAAGTTCGGACCGCGCGGCTTATTCCGTTCTTGAATCCGGTTTCGTGAGTTCCTCCTGCCGGCGTGGGTATGGAATTGACAAATGATAGTATTCGAGTAGATGTCTCGGATGTCCAAGCCATGACCAGTTCCAGCCGCAGATCGTTGTCGTGCCGGTAATAAAAGGGCTGAGCGTCTACCAGAGGGCGATCAACCACCATCTTCTGCAGGAAATCGGTTATTCCTTCCGGATAGAGAAAGGTCTCAACTGTTCCTTCCGCCTCATCCGTCAAACGAATCTTGAGGCCAGCGATTAGGAAAGCCTTGCTCTCCAGGCGTTCCCGTATCAGATCCTTGGAAAAGACCCTGTCAGGGAAGATCTCGGGATCGGGCAGGAACATGACTTTGGCACCCGTACGGTTCGATTCTTCCATTTTCCGGAGAGGCGAGATGGCTTTTCCACGTCGAAATTCCTGGGCATAACGAAAACCATTGCGGTAGACCTCCACCGCAAGTTTTTCGCTCAGAGCGTTCACCACCGCAGCACCTACTCCGTGGAGGCCGCCTGCGACTTTATATGTGTCGTCATCAAATTTTCCGCCTGCATGCAGGTTGCAGAAGATGGTCTCTACCGTGTTCTTGCGGGTGGTCGGGTGTTTTTCCACCGGGATGCCCCGTCCCTGATCTTCGACCGAGATACTGCCGTCCGAGCCCAAGACCACGTCGATGAAAGCGCAGTGGCCGTTGAGCGCTTCGTCTACGCTGTTGTCCAAGATTTCCCACACGAGCTGGTGGAGCCCTTCCCGGCCCGTTCCACCAATGTACATGCCGGGCCGCTTGCGTACCGCCTCAAGACCTTTCAGCACCTGGATGTCTTTTACTGTGTAAGAATCACTCATTGAACTTGGCCTTTGCCGCTCCTGTCCGAGGCCACTTCCAGAATTCCCGCGCAAACGCTTTTTCCGGCGGTAGCCCGATTTTTAACCGGGATGTCCTTCACCGGTACCCTTTTGTCTTTGCCCCTCTTGGGCTTGATCTGTAAATAATCGCCGGAATTCACGAGTTCCGTCGCGATCACCTGAGACCCGGAAGGAACCTTCATCATGCGCACCCCTCGTGCCGGTCCGGCCAGAATTGGAACCTGATCTACAGGAAATACCAGGATGTTACCGGTATCAATAGCGACAGCGATCAGTCCCCCATCCTCGGGCTTGACCGTGATGACCTCGTCGTCCCCTTCCAGGTTCACCAGGCGCCTGCCCATCCGCTTTGTCGCCTCCCGCAAGATCGTATAGTCGAATCTGAAGCCTTTGCCAAGTCGGGTCACCACAAGTCCCACTGAGGGTGTCGATGCGTCCGGAGTCACCGCTATTTCGGGTATGCTGCCGGATGGATCGAACAAGTAAATTTGCGACGGCGTATGACCGTTACCGTCTCCCTCGGTAGTCACTTCCTCTTCCGGGCCCGGAGTCGGCCCTTCGCCCTCTGCAACACCGATTGCAGGATCGGGGGCTATAAATCCCACGACGAACTCGCCGTCTACAAAATTCAGGAGGCTTCCGATAGGCTCACCGAAACCCAGTGCAGCGGGGACTTCCAGTGCCCTCATAACATAGACCTTCCCCAGATTTGAAAAGATGGCTACGTTCTTACCGGTGTTCACTCTTACCAGCCCGAAGAGACTGTCCCCTTCGCGGAATTTGAGGGAAGCGTCCTCTCCCACCTCACTCTTTATACGGCGGATCCATCCTTGCCGGGACAGAATGACCGTGGTGTCCGCATGTTCTACGAACTCTTCGGGATCATATTCTAGGGCGGTTGCCTCCTGCTCCCCCACTATTTGTGTACGCCTCTTGTCCGCGAATTTTGTGGCGGTATCGGCAAGCTCGCGGTCGATGATCTGCCACAGCCTTTCAGGACTCGCAAGATCTCGTGAGATTTCTTGAGCCTCTTTTCTCTTTGCTGCCCGTTCATCCAGAAGCTTGCCGATTTCCATGCCCACAAGCTTGTACAGGCGCGTTTCCAGGATGGCCTCGATCTGTTCATCGTCCAGAGGGAAATTCTCTCTGAGGCCCTGCTCCGCCTCTTGCCTGCTCCGAGCCGACCGGATAATCCGCAATGCCTTGTCCAGGTCCTGAAAGGCGACCGCGAAGCCTTCCAGCACGTGAATCCGTTTTTGAAGAATCGCTAGCGAGTGCTTCAGCCTGCGAACCACCTTGTCGTATCTGAAGTCCAAGAAATATCGGATAATGGCCGCAAGCCCGAGCCTCTCGGGGACGCCTTCAGGCGTGATGGCTATGAAGTTCAGCGGGAAGTTGATCTGCAAGTCCGTGTGCTTGTAAAGAAATGCCATTACCGAATCAGGCTTGACGTCTGCCCCTCGCAATTCCAATACAACCCTCACGTCCTTGGTGCTCTCATCCCGCACATCCTGGACGTGTTTGAGTTTCTTGTCTCCGATTAGTTGGGCTATCCGTTCGATGAGCCGGGACTTGTTGACTCCGTAGGGAACCGACGTGACGAGAAGATTGGTGCGCCCGTGTTTCAGGTTTTCCACTTGGAAAGTTCCACGAACTCTGACGGAGCCGTGACCGGTCGTGTAAATCTCCGCCAGATGGTCCGGATGGTCAAGAATTTCGCCACCTGTAGGGAAATCGGGGCCCTTGACATGCTTCAGTAGATCTCTGCTCGTCAGGTTCCTATCCTGGATCGCCGCTCGGCATGCCGCAACAACCTCCCTGAGATTGTGAGGAGGGAAGGAGCAGCTCATACCGACCGCTATGCCGGAGGAGCCGTTGAGTAACAGATTGGGAACGGCTGAAGGGAGGACGTCGGGTTCTTCGCCTATGGCGTCGTACGTAGGACGGAAATCGGTGGTGCCCCGATCAATGTCTCTAAGAAGCATGCCCGCAAAGGTGCTTAGTCTCGTTTCGGTGTAGCGCATCGCGGCCGGTGAATCGCCGTCGATTGATCCGAAATTCCCCGAACCGTCTATGAGCGGATATCTCAGGCTGAAATCCTGTGCCATTCGAACAAGTGCGTCATAGGCAGCCTGATCGCCGTGAGGATGATACTTGCCAATCACCTCGCCTACAACCGCTGCGGATTTTCTCATTTTAGCAGCGTCGGACAGCTTCATTGAATGCATTGCGTAGAGAATACGGCGATGTACAGGCTTGAGCCCATCCCGCACATCGGGCAATGCACGCGATACGATGGTGGACAGCGCATAAGCGAGATACCGCTTTTCAACTTCCAGATGTATGGACGCTTCCGTTTGGCCGCACCCTTTTTCAGGCCTTACAAGCTGCACGTCGACACTTCCTCTGCTCCCTACATTCGTCTTCGCTCACCGATGTTCCGGGTCCCTCGGCGGGAGACATACCATAGCCAAGCGGACCTTAATACCAACACAAAAAAACGGCAAGTGCCAAAGAACGGAACACCAAGTTGTTAAGCTGGCTGAACCAGGCATTTTCTATTGACTTTAACAACGTGATATGTTAGCGTAATTACAAGAAAATCATGACCTCGTTCACTGTGGAACTTGGCCCACAACTGTATGAAGTGCGGTGGTTCAGTCACGCCGGGCGATATTACACCCTTATTCGACAACACCCGTGCGCCCCAGTCGACGGAGCATGATGATTGATCAGATTAACGAGTTCTCCGAAGGTTACAGGAACCGACATGGCCAAAGTCAAGGTAGATGCGAAGATCGCTCTAGACGATATCCGTGCAGGGATGAGCGATTCCGCCTTGATGGACAAGCACAGACTTTCGGCTATGGGGCTCCAGAGTCTTTTCGACAAACTAGTACGAGCCGGACTGGTCAGCCGGGCGGAACTCGACTTGAGGATGCCGCTGAGTCAGAAGTCGGTGGACATTGAGATCCACAGATGTCCAGCCTGTGACATGCCGCAATTCACGGAATTTGACGAATGTCCGCAGTGCGGAGTCATAGTATCCAAATTCAAGAAGAGACAGGCGGCCGGTTCTTCTGAGGCGGGTGGCAGAAAGTCGCGCGGAATCCGTCCTGTTGCCGGCGGAGGTGGTGGGCTAGGCGACGTAATGTTTCGTGCCAATCTGCGGCGTACCGGTTCATATGAGACCAGAGGAGTTACCAAACTCACTGAACTGCAATGGAAGTTCAAGACAGGTGGATGGGTGTCTTCTTCTCCTGCAGTGACGCAAGACGGGGTCTTATTTGGAAGCCTCGATGGAAATTTTTATTCTGTGGACAAAGCCACTGCACAAGAGAGATGGAACTTTAAGACGGGGAGTTCGATCTACTCCTCTTGTGCCATCGCGGAGTCAGTGGTTTTTTTCGGAAGCCTGGATGGAACGGTCTACGGTTTGGACCTCCGCAACGGAGAACCAAAGTTCAAATACATCACTGCGGGACCAGTTTACTCATCTCCGGCAGTAGCGGACGGCAGAATCTATGTCGGCAGTCTTGACGGCAACCTTCATGCTGTGGACGTCGTACGCCAAACTGACCTGTGGAAGTTCAAGACGGGGGGTCCGGTCTACTCCGCGCCTGCCATAAGTGATGGAATGGTCTATTTTGGTAGTCTCGACGGGAACCTCTATGCCGTGGAAATCCGTTCAGGCAAATCAGCCTGGAAGCTCAAGACCGCCGGACCGGTATCCACCGCACCGGTCCTAGCCAAAGACGTGGTGTATTTCGGGAGTGGAGATCGGCGCCTCTATGCCGCGGACAGCGGCACAGGACAGGAAAGATGGAATTTCAAGGCTGGAGACAAAATATCGTCTTCTCCAGCCATTGTGCGCGACATCATTTATTTCGGAAGCGCCGATCGTAACGTCTACGCTGTGGACGTCAAAACCGGCCTGGCAAAATGGGTATTCGAAACGGGTGGCGCGGTGTATTCTTCACCCACGCTTGCCGGTGGGGTGGTGTATTTTGGCAGTGCCGATAGTACCCTTTACGCTGTGGACCTGTCCACCGGACAGGAGATTTGGAGGTTCAAGACAGGCAGCCCTGTATATTCGTCACCTGCGATAGCCGACGGCGTTATCTATTTCGGAAGCGATGACGGACACATGTACGCGATTCGTTGAAGCGGTAACAACCGCTGTAGGAATGGGGGCCAAAGGGACTCTGCATGGAAAAACGGAAGATCACGGCAAGAGAGGTCCTCAGAGATGTCAGGTACGGATTGAGCGATCAGGATCTGATGGAGAAATACACCCTGTCGGCTCAGGGGCTTCAGAGCGTTTTCCACAAATTGGTGAATGCAGGAGTAATAACCCAAGCCGAGTTGGACGACAGGGTCCCGATCTCTGAAAGAACAGTGGACCTCGGGCTTTTTATCTGTCCCGCATGCGGCAACATTCAAGGGAAAGAATTCACCACCTGTCCTCGCTGCGGCTTCGAGGCCCCGGGAAGGGCCAAGAAACTCCAAGATGAACCAGCAGGGGCACGGGGCAAGAAAACCCCTTCCGGACCGGCGCGACGCCAAAAGGCGATCATACAGACGAGTTCAAAATCAGGAGCCGGCCGTCTCTCGAAGCGCGGAGAGGAGGCAGAATCACGGGAGATCAGCGACCCATTTCCAGATTTGACGCGAATCCTCACTTATTGTCGGGTACTGGGAGTCGCGGCTCTGGTTTCATACGTTCTCATAGTCGCGGGCATCATCATCCTACAGACGACTCACTCCGCGGGTGATTTGCCTCTTTCACAATCTATGATCAGCCTGTTTATTTTGGGCATTCCGGCCATAATCACCGCGTTCATTGTATTTGTGACATTACGCGCACTGGCAGAATCAATAAAGATCTTCGTCGACGTTGCGGGCCCTTTGACAAGGAATCACTCCCCCAGAAATAGCGAGAGATTGTAAGCCATCAGCAAAAGAGGTTATCCGCGCTGCCTTCCACTGATGAGAGTCTTGCAAAGACTGCCGTGGTGCTTCACGCGCCGTCCAACACGTGGTGTTCCTTTTCAATGAACCAGGATTCAGGATTGGTGAAATACAATTTCAGGTCCTCAAGAGCCGCAAAGTGTCTGCGCTCTTCTGTGATCATGTGTTTCACAAAATCCTTTTCCAAGGGCTCGGAGGCCTTTCCGAGCTGCTCTTCATAAAAGTTTATCGCTCCTTGCTCCATCTGGATGCCTATTTCGAGTGCTTGAAGGTCGCCGGATTCCGCCTTTACTTCGCGTCCGAGCTTGGTGATTCGTTCCTTCACGAGCTTGTTCAAGTCTTCATTCTCGACTCGACACGCCCTCCATTCTTCAGACCACACTTTCCCTTTGTGGATCTGTTCATGGATCTGCTTCAGACGTAGAATATGGACCCCCTCGTCAGCCATGAGCGTGCGGAACATCTCTTTTCCAAGTTCGTTTCCACACTTGGCGACCGCGTCCTTATAGAAATCTCTCCCCTTCTCTTCCTTTTCTATCGCGGTGGCCAGCATCTGCAACGTCCTATCGCACCAGTCTTCCATTTTCCATTCTCCTTGCACAAAGATGGTTGAATGCCCCCATTATCCCCAAGGAGCCTATCAATTCTTGCTCCAGCTAGTTCGCGGCTTGCGCGGCCGGCATCGTGAATACCCGAGTCGCCAGCTCTGCATCTACCATGAATAGCGCCGCTCCCTGCCCTCCAGCGAGCGTCAGCTTTTGTACTACTGCATCCGCGGAAGCTTCTTCTTCCACCTGTTCTGTAACAAACCACTGCAAAAAGGCGGCTGCCGAGTGGTCCTTTTCCTGCATCGCGAGGTCCACGAGACTGTTGATCAGACCTGTCACCTTCTGCTCGTGCCTATACGCGTCCTCGAATGCTGCGAGAGGGGAATCCCATTTGACGGGAGGGCCGTCTATGGCTGACAGCACAACCCGACCGCCGCGATCATTGATGAAGCTGAAGAACTTCATGGCGTGAACCATTTCCTCCTGGACTTGGCAGCGCATCCAGTTCCCAAAACCTTTCAAGTTCATCGACTCGAAATAGGCCGACATAGAAAGGTAGAGGTAAGCTGAATAGAGTTCGGCGTTGAGCTGGTCGTTAAACGCATCTTGAATTTGGTGGTTGATCATTCTGGCACCTCCTTACACAGCCATGTGTGTTTTACAGGGTAAACATTTCCATTGGCCCTGGCAACCCCTTCCTCCTGCCTCTCCCGCCAGGGGACAGGGTTTTTCATCCCCCTCCGTTGACGGGAGGGGTCAGGGGAAGGGGATGGTATCTAAATTTCAATACATCTCACACAACGGTTCCCGTATCAGCTATCTTCTCTCCAGGCTTTCTGCCGTAAATAAGATAGTAGATCATGGGCACAACCAGAAGAGTGAAGACCGTTGAGGCAAAAACACCGAAGATGAAAGACCACGCCAGCCCTGAAAAGACAGGATCCAAAGTGATGACCCATGACCCGAATATCGCAGCGCCGGCAGTGAGAAGGATCGGAGTGAACCTAACCGCGCCGGAGTCAATGATGGCATCTTTCAAGTTTTCCCCGGCCCGAGTCCGCATGTGGATAAAATCTATCAAGATTATCGAATTCCTGACAACAATTCCAGCCAGGGCTATCATTCCGATCATGCCGGTAGCGGTAAAGAAGATCGAGTCCCTGTAATTGCCTATGGTCTGAGCAAACAGCCCGTTGAGCAGAGCAAAACCCGGCATGATGCCGATCATTGTCAGCGGAATCGCAACCATGATCACGAGCGGAATGGCAAAAGATTGGGTCTGCTGAACCAGCAAGATGTATATAAGTATGAGGGCGCCTGCAAATGCGAGGCCTAGATCCCTGAAAACCTCGAGGGTGATCTTCCACTCCCCCTCCCCTGCCCAATTCACTGTGAATCCTTCCCGCAAAGGGTTCTTCTTCATCGCACTTTGAAAATCAAAAATCGCATCAACAGGGCTCCGCCCCGCCATCTCTCCGGTTACAAATACCAGACGCTCCATATTCTTTCGGAATATGGTACGATCTATGATCGTCTCCTTGAGCTCTCCCAACTCGTTAAACGGCACCATGGATCCGTCTGCGGCTTTGACTCTTATCGGCCCCATGTCCTCGGGCCGAGACCTCAGGGGTCTCGGTAGGCGAAGATTGACTTCCAGCGGAGATCGCTCCGTGTCCTGGTGAACAATTGTGGGAGATTCACCTCCCAGGAACATTTTTGCAGATCGCGCTATGTCTTCCTCCGTGATTCCGTGGAGGCCGGCTTTCGTGCGGTCGACGACAAAATTGTACTGCACCTGCGGGGCCTCGACCGAATCATCCACATCGACCACCATGGGTGTGGCCTCCATGACACGCCTAACCTTGCGGGATTCAGCGATCAAATCCTGGTAAGAAGCTCCGGGTGGTCCATATACCTCAGCGACAACGGTTGAAAAGACCGGCGGGCCGGGCGGCACCTCAACAATCTTTACGTTGGCCCCGTACTTCTCACCTATCTTCTGGATGTCCGGCCTGATTCTCAGGACGAGCGCATGGCTCTGAAACGCTCGTTCATGCTTTTCAAGGAGGTTCACGCGAATGTCTGCCACGTTGCTCCCCTTGCGAAGGTAGTATTGGCGCACCATTCCGTTGAAATCCATAGGAGACGCTAACCCCACATAGGATTCGAAGTCCCGCACTTCGTTCACTCTGGCCAGATACCGCTCCAGGTCGGTGACCACCTTGTCTGTGCCTTCCAGTGTCGTCCCCTTGGGCATATCCACAAGCAAAAGGAACTCATTCTTATTATCAAACGGCAGCATCTTAACCGGAACCAGCTTCACCACCACGAGCGACATGGACAGCACCAATGCTGCAACAATTCCGCCCAGAAAGAGAAAGCTCTTCCTGCGATCCTCCAGAAAAGGGGTGATAATCCTGCGGTATGTGCGGTAAACACCTCCTGACCTGAAATCGTAGGGCTTGTCTTCCCTGTCGTATTCCTTTTTCAACGCGTGGTAAGTGGTCCACGGAGTGACAGTGAACGCAATCACGAGAGACATGATCATGGCAATGGGCACGTTTAGGGCCATGGGGCGCATGTAAGGCCCCATCATGCCTGTAATGAAAAAGAGAGGGATAAATGAGGCAATCACCGCCAGGGTGGCAAGGATGGTTGGGGGCCGCACTTCATCTACCGCCAGGAGTGTGGCATCGAGAGGAGGATGTGTCTTGAGCCTGAAATGGCGGTGAATGTTTTCCACATCCACAATGGGGTCATCTACAAGCAGCCCAAGAGACAGAATCAGAGCGAAAAGCGTCACCCGGTTTATGGTGTACCCCACGAGCAGGTTCGCTAGGAGCGTTACGGCCAACGTCATGGGCACCGCAAGGGCCACAATCATCGCCTCCCGCCAGCCCAGAACGACCGTGAGCAGGGCCACGATGCTCACTACGGCGATCCCCAGGTGCTTGACCAATTCGTTGACTTTCTCGTCCGCGGTTTTGCCGTAATTCCTCGTGACGAGGATGTTCACGTCGGATGGTATGACGGACTTCTGGAGATCCCTCACTTGCTCGATCAGGCCCTCAGCCACCCGAACCGCATTCGTTCCCTTTCTCTTGGCGACAGCGATCGTGACCTGATTGTATGACTTGCCTTGTTCGCC
>JBKQMK010000590.1:0-5426 GCA_052146735.1 Desulfomonilaceae bacterium
AAGAGGAAAAAGGGCTACTACATTTACTTCCGCCCCTTCAGGCAAGATCTTGTGGGGGTGGCAACTGACGCTAAGTCCAAAACCGAAGCTCGGCAGATTGAAATGGCACTTCTTAAGGCGTGTCGTACTAGGGATTACGGAGCTCTCGACCCTACAACACGTGAGGTCTGTGTGCGCATGTTCCAAAACCAGAGCTGGGCACTTCCTGACCAACTGGAAACAACTCTCCCCACATCCGGAGAGTTGACTTTGTGGAAAGGGATACGACAGTGCCTCACCTATCCCGGCATGAAGGACTCGTCCAACAGGGAACGTCACGAACAGGCGTTTCTTCATGTGGTACGGATCATGGGGCAGGATCGCAGCATAAAGTCCATATGGGTGCCTGACATTGAAGACTATCAGATCCGTCGCCTGGATGAGGGAGCTGCTCCTTCAACCGTGAATAAAGAGAAGGCGGCCCTATCAAAGATGTTCAACGTGCTGATCAAGTCGCGGCTTCTTGAAGTGAACCCGGCAAAGCTGGTGAAGAATCTCAGCGAAAAATCCGGAGAGCGAGAAGTTTATCTCAGCCATAAGGATTTCCGGTTGATCGTTGGGGAGTTGCCTCTTTGGGAACGGCCTATTGTCCAGACTCTCTATTATACGGGCATGAGGCGAGGAGAAGCCTTAGGACTTACCAGAGAACGTATAAACCTGAAGGAACGTATGATCCTGTTGAGGCCCGAAGATGTGAAGGAACGAAGATGGAAGCGAGTCCCAATCCACAGAGATCTTGTCCCTATCCTAGAAGAAGTCCTAAAAGTACGATCCTTGGGGACTGACAAAGTTTTTCTCATAAATGGGCGCGCACCCAATGAGGATTCTCTGAGGAAGCCCTGGACAAAGGCTGTGGAAGAACTTGAATTTGACCCGGCACCTCGACTCCACGACCTGCGGCATACATGGAAGACGAACGCTATGCGGTCAGGCATGGAGCCTGAGATCCGAGAGAGCATCATGGGGCATTGGTTCAGAGGAAAAACCGTTGCCGAGCGTTACGGTAGGATCAGTGACGCGGATTTGGTCAAAGAGATAGACAAGGTGCGCTTCAAGAATGGCGAGACAGAGATCTTGGTCTCGGAGTCCAAAAAGAAAAACCCGAAAGAGCTGATACCTCCTTCGGGAAAAATGTTAACAATTTGTTAACAAGGTATGGTCTTTGAAATAATCAGGAGTGAGGAGATTTTCTCCAATCTCCTGACATCGTTAACTGTTAGTGGCGGGAGCGACGAGACTCGAACTCGCGACCTCCGGCGTGACAGGCCGACTTTGGCCATAACAATATCAACGATCTATACAAAAAGCTGAGCGATTTCGATCCCTGTCGATCCTTTTCAGTCCGTTTCGATCCCTGACAGTCCATTTCGGAGCGAGCAAAACGCGAGCACGGCGGGTTGACTCCAGACTGCCCGCCCTACCCTCTATGCGACCCCAAGCCCAATTCCTTGAACCCCGAGTCCACTGTGCCGAAAGCCTTCGGAAAAACAGGGGCAATTGCCCCCGTCCCTCATCTCGTCCTGAACTTATTTTCTTACCCTACCCTATTCCCGTGTTCGCCAGTCAAAATTCGAGACCATTCGCTTACACGGCCTGCATAATTTGTTGTAGCACCCTGGAATTTTATCTGATTTTGCGAAATACGGCCCGCGCAAGCCCCCGCCGTACAGCCCAGAAATGCGCCATTCTTCAGATTGTGGAGCCATCACATTGGAGTTCCTGGTACCGGCCGTTTTCGGGGGTGGGTCAACCGGCGGAGATTACGTTTGATTGAGATGGCGGTCGTGGGGTATGGTCACATGTCGGTTGACAAACGCTAAAGGGGTTCTTGAACCGTCCGAACAGGAGCCCGACGAGATGTCATGTACGACGTGTGCGTAATCGGTCACGTAACTAAAGACCTAATCAAAATCCACGGCATGACCAGAGAGATGCCAGGAGGAACTGCTTACTATACAGCCATGGCCCTGAGAAGTCTGGGGCTGAATGTTGCTGTCATAACAAAGGTCGCTGCCGTAGATGAGCGGGCACTGCTGGAACCATTGGCCATGAGCAACGTACAACTCTTTGTGGGCCATTCAAAGTTCACTACGACCTTTGAGAATATCTATGAATCCCCAGACTGGAACTACAGAATTCAAAAAGTCAAAGCTGTGGGCGATTCCTTTCTTTCCGAGGACCTTGGGAATATCTCAGCCTCAGTGTTCCATCTAGGGCCGCTCACTCCGGCAGAAATGAGGCCGGAATTTATCGAAGAAGTCGCTCGACTGGGCGGTCTGGTATCACTTGATGCTCAGGGGCTCACCCGAGGAATCGAAGGAGAAACAGTTGTTCCTCAAGACTGGCGTCCAAAAGAGCAGGGACTAGCTCATGTGGACATACTCAAAGCCGATAATAGTGAAGCTACATTGCTGTCCGGAGAGCGGGATATTCAACGAGCAGCGCAGAGACTCGCGGATTTCGGACCTGCCGATGTAATAATAACGAAGGGAAGCTCTGGTTCGTTGATCTTTGCCAACGGCACATTCTACCGAATTGCAGCGTTCCCCGGAACGAACTCAGTGGACCCTACAGGATGTGGAGATACTTTCGTCGCAGGATACATAGCGCATCGCCTGAAATCGAATGACTTTGAGAAAGCCGGTAGATTCGCTGCCCGTATGGCTTCCGTCAAGCTCCAAATCTTTGGAGCTGTGACGAGGGATCGGTTGCCAGAGCAGCTTCGGAGTGACTGGGAATCCCTTCCAGGGCGGTAGGGCAGTCCAACAGGTTTTTTCGGCATATCTGCACCCGACACCCCCTTCCCTCTGAATCGCCGAAAACAGGCCCAGTTCAAATCATCGCATCTGTGTTCCCATAAGGCTCTGCTAGTTGAAGGCTACTCTCATCAAAAGATGGAACATAGTCAACCTCTATTTGACTAATCGGAATTAATAATCTATCATTCAAGACCGTTGGGGATTTCCCCTGAATTCCGGGCTAAGCGTACACAAAACAGGAGCAAAGTTGACAGATCGGCCGAAAATCGCTTGCTGCAATTTTGTCCCCGATGCGAAAGATCTCAGGGAATTTGCTCTGGATCACGGGTTTGATGGAGTGGACTGGACGCTCAGGCCTGAAGATCTCCCAAAGAACGGGACGCAACCGCTATCTCTCATGAGGAGAATCTCTGTTCTCAGACCTCTCGAAGTTCGTTATCATTTATTTTTTGAACTCTCGGATCTCGGGCACAGGGACGGGAGAGAGGCTGAAAATGCAGTGAGGTCTTTTGATCAAGCCTGTCACCTGGTTTCAAGATTGGGTGGCCGCGTTATGACGGTTCATGTCGGCTTGGGTCGAGATTCGATGGAAGAAATCTCCTGGGAAGAAACTCTGACCAATCTGGCAAATCTCACAGCCTCAGCGCGTGTCTTGGGAATCCGCGTCTGTTTGGAAAACCTTGCCCGTGGATGGACCAGCAGGCCGGATCTCTATGAGAAGTTGATTCGCAAAACTAAGTGCTGGGGCACTTTGGACATAGGACACGCACAAGTGTGTGCGTCCGTCAGGAGCCAAACCTACGACGTCGAGGACTTTGCCCTTCCTCATCCTGAGAGAATTTTGAGCGCTCACATCTATCACGAAGAGACTGCGGCCGGCCACATCCCTCCTGGCGACTACTCCGAACTTGATGATAGATTGCGATTACTCAGAGGATTGCCCCTCTGTGACTGGTGGGTGCTTGAACTGCGAGACGAGAAATCCCTGTTGCAGACTCTTGATTGCGTGAGAGGATTCTTGGAGGCTAGCTCCGCACGCGCAGCAATGTGAGAAGGTGGGGCGGAAGTTCTTGTGCAAAGCCTTTCGCTGCCTGAGATAGGCCGTCATGTCCGCTCCATTTTCGGGCATCGAACCAATTCAACCAGCCTTCGGAGTTTTACCCCCAGCCAGGAGTCCCGAGTATTCAAGTAGTCCACTTCGGCTTTTGAAGCGAGATCCGGTTTCCTGTCCAGAATGACGAGAACGGCCTCGGAGCACAGCAACTGACCGGACCCTGGTTTCGAGCCCAAAGGTCTGAGCAACCCGGAAAGGAAGGAGCTCGCGATAAACGACAAAATCCTACCGCAGTGAGGTTTACCAATCAAACGCAGAACCTGAAACTCGCACAGAAAATTGACAACCGTCGGACCGACGTTTCCCAGCTCGAGTTTCGTTACGAAAAGCGCTCTCAACGGTCCTATCGAGGTCTTGTATGCCGAGGGTAGGCGTGATAGAAGCACTTGCGAGTGACGGATTCTCGTGGCTGTCACCACGTGTCCTTGTGCTTTGCTATAACCTTGGTAGGCCTTCAACCAATGCCCCATTTAGGGTACGCTTTGGATGCCCTTACGCCCACACTTCAACGCGATAGAATCGGACAATGCCTGACACAAATCGCCTCAACACCCCCACGCTAGAGGACGCGATCCCCCCTGTGGGAGTGATCCACGGTCGGTTCCAGGTTCTGCACAACGACCATCTCAAGTACCTGCTTGCCGGGAAAGTCAGATGTAAGCACTTGGTCGTCGGGATCACCAACCCTGACCCTACGCTTACCCGAGAGGACTCGGCTGACCCCAAAAGAACTAAACTGATTTCCAATCCGCTCACGTATTTCGAACGCTACACGATGGTTGGGGCCGCACTGGTCGAAGCGGGAGTGAGTCGAAAAGATTTCTCGGTAGTGCCCTTCCCGATTAGCCTGCCCGATCTTTACCGCTATTATGTTCCGACTGACGCGATTTTTTACATGACTGTCTGCGATGAGTGGGGTGAGCGGAAACTGGCACTTCTCCAGTCCCAGGGACTCAATGTAAACGTCATGTGGCGCAGGACGCCAGAGACCAAAGGGCTTGCAGGATCAGAAATACGAAACCGCATAATTGACGGGAGGCCCTGGGAGCACCTTGTACCGAAAAGCACGGCTGGATTGATCAGGGCGTGGGGAATAGCGGACCGTCTCAGGAAAATACACGAGGGCTGAACTCACTGTTGCGCCTCGCAAATCAGATGGAAATGACTTTTGAGCAGGCCGTTTTCTTCGGCAGAGTCAGCGCAACCGTTGAGGTGGGCATATCGACTGGAACGCCAAGTCCAACTCGAGATGTTACGGTGTCTTTTGGAAACCAAACGGAAGTCCCTGCGATGTTCGAGGCGCGCTTGCTCAAGTCACTCTTCCACGGCCATCGCTATTTCCCGAACCAAGGTATTCAGACGCTCATCCGCATAACTGAATCTTTTCACCATCTCTCGCGACTCCGGCGTTAACCTCTTGTAGCCCCAGATGCCACGCTGAAAGGTTACCTCTCTGCTGTGACGAACCCAGTAGTGGGGGAGATTCACCTCAAAAAACGACAGGCTATCGGCCA
>JBKQMK010000591.1:0-16556 GCA_052146735.1 Desulfomonilaceae bacterium
GTGTCATTGATCTGAAAACAGCTTCCAAACGCTATTCAGACAATACTGTCCATTCCAACGTGCAGCTCACCTGTTATTCACTGGGGGCTAAAGTACTCGGCTTCAACGGTGAGACTCGCTTTCGCCTGGACGTGCTCCTGAAGACTCAAAATCCGGAGCTGATACGATATGAGACTACGCGCAACGACGCGGATCGGGAACGGTTCGTGAAGCTCGTCAAGAACGTATGGCAGGGAATCAAGAAGGAAGTCTTCTTCCCGAAAGCGGATTGGCAATGTGGTCAATGTCCATTCCTCGATAACTGCAGGACCTGGTAAGGAGGACGAAATGACAAAGCAATTGGAGAGGAATAGAGATGCAGTAGCCCTTATCGGGGCGATTCAGCCCGTCACAGAAATCACTATCCTGCCGCCTGACGCGGGCGTTCTGGGGAGATTCCTCAAAGAGACGGAGAATATGCTGAAGGCAAGGGGAATGAGGATGACCGGTCTCCTGCGAAGAATCAATGAATCAGGACAACAGACTGAGGCTCTGCTCAGAATGGCCGCTGGTAGGATGGAAGCCGCTCAAGCTAAACTTGAGAAAGACCTTGCAAAAGAAGGATTGGTACCTGAACCGGATGCCGATGAGGAAGTCGAAAATCAGGACGAATAGAATGAGGTAGACTTGTGATGAAATGTAATTTAATGAGACCGCCAAAGCGGTCTTTATTTAACGTCGAGAAGAAGTATGATTTGAGAACGCTGTCTGATGGGAAGGCCGGGCTATACCTGCTGTAACTACCTCATATTACCATATATAGCCATCCATCTGAACTCGCTCTCTTAGCCTCTGAAAATAAATAGGTTTAGTATTCGTGATCCAAAAAATGGCCCCAGTGCTTGAGAACTGCAAGGATACGATTAAACGCAGTTATTTACGTAGCCGTTGGCTATTGCTAAATGATGGAGTTGTAAGCGTGAGAGCTATCTTACTCACGCATCCTGCGTTGCCGATGCTCCTACTCACCAAATACATTGTGTCTCACCCGCTCAGCGTTCACTGATCTTCCCTCACATCAACAATGGGCTGTTCCACGGGCCTCATGGACTCAAGGTCTAGGTTCGGCTTGAAATAGAGACGGCACCCGTATTTTCGTGCCTGTTCCTCCACATGTCGGACCCATTCCCATTCCGGCTGAAAGGCATCCTCCCCACTGCACTTGCTCTGTCCTCCGACAATCACCCAGTCGATGTGCTCAAGCGTAGGAAAAGTCAGATCCTGTTTCAACGGCTCGCAGGAAATGAAGCGCACGGAAGCCTTAACTTTTTCCATCGCCTTCAGAGCCGGTTTGACCCTAGCCTTGAAGTCGATAGTGGTGCCTACCCAAGAGTTGGGTGGAAATTTAACCGTGGCAAGTCTCTTCGGGTTTTTGGTGAGAAAAATGTAAGTCCATTCACGGGTTTTTTCACAGACGTCCAGAACAGAATCTATCCATTCCTGCTCCACCCATTCCCCGAACAGATCGCTCATTGAGCAGACAAAGACGTTTCGGATGCCCTTCTCTTTTTCACGAGATTTTGGAATTCTGGTATTCCACGGCGCCTTCAGACGCTCCGGACGATACCTCGGCGTAAACCTCTCTCCTTCGGGCATATCGGTATAAAAGCGATTGGCGAGATCCCTAGCATAGCAATAGGTACAGCCGTGCAAACATCCTGTTACCGGGTTCCACGTCCACTTAGCCCATTCAATACTTTCGGTCGTGGCATTGAATTTGCCCGAATACTCAAGCTCAGAAATCCTGCGGAGATCCTGCGTCTCCTGATAAGCCCTGTTGACCGTCTTCGTCCCGGCCCGAACCGCTTCTCGAATCTCATCAGTGCCATGATCAAAAACTGTCCTGGCTTGCTCGATCTTTCGTGGGCTCACCCCGAGGAGCTTTGCCACGTGGGCAGCAGATTTACCGGAGGGGAGTTTAGCGCAATCTTGCGCTAAATCCTCTGTGGACTTGGGTCCTGTTTTGCTTCGTTGGGAAATAAGCTCAGTAAAGGCAAATAGACCTGCATCAGTGAGATTTCTCCGATCACTGTGAAGTCGCAGAACGTATTCCACCGCCGATTCCACTGAGGGAAACTGCGGCTGAACAAAGGCAGGCACTTTTTTAATTCCCGCCTCTATCGCAGCCTTCAAGCGGGTGTGACCATCGATGCACACAGGTTTCTCCTGCCCCGGCCAAGTGCCCAAAAGCATTGGTTGGGAGGGATCGAACCCGCTAATTCGCATTTCTTCAGTGATCCGTGCAACGAGTTCGGACTCAATCGTGAAGAGGCCGATGAACGCGCTGTGGGTCTTGATGTCTCTTGGGTCGAACCATTTGCTGCCGTGCGGAGCCACGGCTTTCGGTTCAGTAGTTTCTGGCAATTCCTTGGTTTCTGACGGAGGGGGTGACGCGGGAACTTCAAGCTGCAATGCCTTCTCTCGCTTCTCCCTGGAGAAGAAGTCTTTCAATTCCTCGCCGGTTATGATCTCGGCGAGCTTCGCAGCTAATGCCTGGATGTTGGGGAATGTATCTCGATATCCCTTGCACCGGATTTCAAGTTGAATAGCCTCGATCGGATACTTAGATAGCTGTTTCTTGAGCCCACCAGGAACCCTGCTCGCCGCACCGTAGCCCGGAACACCGTCCAGAGCGAGACCAATCTTTGCGGTCAGGGCGTCTCGCAACTTGACAATGAGCTTCTCCGACGCCGTGGCAGTGGCCGGAGAATACGCACCTTCATAACCTGCGCCTAAAATAAATACCCCTTTTTCACCTAGAGGGCTGTTCTTAGCGTTAAGGTTACCTATTCCGTGAATGAAGAGGACCAACGGCGGTTTGGTGTACCAGCCTATGATGTGTTTAGTACGATCCACGAGTGGACGCCAAAAATCGATGCACATTGGGGCTTTCTGCGGATCATTGAGGTCTTCAGTATGCGGATACTTGCCGGTGGAATCATTACGGTTGTATTTCCTGTTGTTCACCACCGCAAAGCAGTCCAGCTTCTCATTCTCGGCAAGGAGGCAGGTGAGGATTTCCACGTTGTCATCGTCTCCCGGAAATCCGTGAGGAGCAACCAGCAGCACGTTGCAACTCCCTTCATCCCGTGGGCTTATTTCTTTAGGGATCATCCAGTCATATTTCTGTTCCAGGATGAGTCCGGTGGCTTCCATCTCAGGTCTTGCATCTGGGCACTTATTGTCGAGAGACGTCCCGTTAGCAGAAGATTTTTTTTCGTTGGTCATAGCTGAATCTCCACGAAGGATAATGGAGAGCATCATACCGGAATGCTGAGTCGGAACCAAGTATAAGATTCAGGTCTCAGGGCGTCCGTGATTCTTACATTCACGAATTCTCTGTTTTTCTTGACGAGTAGGGCACGTGTGTCCATTATAGCGCTGTTAAAGCCTGTGCAGAAAGACCAGACGAGTATCAGGAAAACCGTTTTTTGAAGGGAACCTTGCGATGGCTGAACTAATCGTGGGCCAGATAGTGACCAGCAGAAATCCAAAATTTGCCGACTTGGGGTGGGGTTACGTCCAAGAACTGCACGGCAATAAAGTCAAAGTGGAATTCGTGCCCACGATATTTAACAAACCGCCTTACAAAAGGCTGGTTGAAATTGTCGGTCGGGAAGAGATCCAATCCGTTAAGACGCCGTTTCAAAAGTTGGAAGAAGGGGATTTTGAGGAAACGTGGCTTTTCGAACTGAAACAAAGGGCAGCTCACCTGATTGTTTGCAACAGGGATGGCCAGTTGTCCAATTCCTTGACCGATCTTATGCCCCACCAGATAACCGTGGCTCACTCTGTAGTCTCCAGCCCGAAAAGAAGATTTCTCATTGCCGAGGAGGTCGGTCTCGGGAAGACGATCGAAGCCGGATTGGTCATCCTCGTTCTGCTTCAGCGTGGGCTAGCCAGGCGAGTGCTCATCGTGGCCCCTGCCGGTCTCACGATTCAGTGGAAAGAAGAGATGGAAGAGAAGTTTGGCCTGGACTTTCTCATCTACGGCGAAGATGTTCAAGGAGTAAACGCATTCGACACTGACCGGCTGATAGCCTCCTTGGAAACTCTCCGACTGGACAGACCAAGAAAAGAAGGTCAGTTGCCCGGCCATAGGACTCTCATCTTGGAGTCGGAACCCCGGGACCTCATCATCTTCGATGAAGCCCACCGGCTTAGTGCTAGGGCCGGAACAAAGAGGAAGATCGACAAAACCGAGGCCTTCAGATTGGCGGACGAGCTGCAAACCAAGTGCGATTCGCTGCTTCTCTTGACCGGGACCCCTCACCAAGGTAACCAGCCCAAGTTTGAGTTTCTGATGCGACTAATTGACAAAGACGTAAGCTTTGCAAAGGAACCCGATAACCCTGGGCGAGCAGTTCCGTACACGCAACTTATATTACGAAATCAGAAGTCACAAGTTACAGATGCTGAGGGTAACCCAATTTTCAAAGGTATCAGAATTAAGCCCATATGGGTGGAAATGCGTGACTCAGGCCAGAAAACATTCCACGCGGCCCTGGAAGAGTATCTTCGTGAAGGTTACGGGTATGCAGATCGCAAACCCGGCGATAAACGACATAGGGCGATCGGCTTTGTCATGACGATATTCCAAAAGATGGCCGCAAGCAGTACCGCCGCGATCAGAGGAGCCCTCGTCAACCGGACAAAAAATATCGCAAGGAAGGACAAAACTTCTTCGGAAAAGCCGGCATTGAAAGAAGATGAGCGATTTGCTGGGGAAATGGAAGAAGAAGCCGTCGCTCTCAAAACAGAAGCCTTTTTTGATAAAGAGCTGCAAATGATTCGGGACCTTCTCAAAATGAAAGTTCCGGAGGACGGCAAGGTTGAAGAGCTTTTTAAGGTAGTTGAGGCTGTCAGCAAAGATGATCCGATGAAAAAAGTCCTGATATTTACAGAATATCGGGGCACCCAGGATTTTATTGTAGAACAATTGGAAAAACAGTACGGAACCGGGTGCACCACCATCATTAAAGGTGGGATGGGACTCGGGGCTAAGACGAGGAATCAGAAAGCGTTTAAGGAGGACAGAGCAATCAGATTCATGGTCTCCACCGAGGCCGGCGGTGAGGGGATCAACCTTCAGTTTAGCCACGTGATGATAAACTACGATATGCCTTGGAACCCATTTCGCCTCGCCCAGCGGTACGGGCGTCTCTACAGGTACGGTCAAAAAGAAGTCGTTCAGGCGTTCAATTTCTCCTACAAGGACTCCATTGAGAGCCTGATCAGGGAACATTTGGAGCAGAAGACCAAGACGGCTGCAAAAACGCTTTCTAAACTAACCGGCGAGAAAATCTCCGACATCGAGCAATCTCTGTTGGGCGAATTCGGAGGACATCTGGACTATGACAAGCTGTATCGTGAAGCGATGATCAAAGGGGACGTGAAGCCTGCGAAGGAGACGATCGACAAAGCCTTGCCCAAAATACAAGACGCCTACAAGAAAGGGTACGAAATGCTTAAGAATGTAGGCCAGTTTAATCCTGACAGGTTCCGACAATACATAAAGAGTCCCTTGGACCTGAGCCACGTGAAGCAGTTTATCCGGGAGTTTGTCAGTCATCACAGCGAACGGTTCACGCCCTTCGGGGAACTCATTGACTTTCAAACCCCCAAGTTCTTAATATCAGCGAAGGTCAAGCGAAAATACCACGCTATCACTTTTGATCGAGAAATAGCGATGAACGAGTCCGTGATGACTTTGGAGTTCATGGCTATGGGACACCCATTTACTGACGCTGCCATAAAATATGCTGGGGGAGCAGAGATGGGAGGGTTTACAGCCACTCGACAGATAATGGATTATCGCTTTTCAGGGGCAGAGGGGATTCATTTCAATTTCATGGTCAAACGGAAAGAAAGAACAGATGACCGCGAGGAGATCGTCTTTGATCTTGTTCCCATATTCCTAGCCTGGGATGGCGCTCTGGTTGAAGGGGCAGGTGAGGCTGCCTTGGAAGCCTGGGGAACCAAGGCTATACCTGAAAAGAAATTGGTTTTTTACAAAGACAAAGTCAAAGATCTCATTGAGGCTGCATCGGCAAAGGTTCGAGAGAAGTATCAGAATGAAGAGTTTTGGCCGGATGACATCGTGTGCTTGAATGCGGCTGTGACCAGGTTTGTGTGAATGAGGGGATCATCCACGATTTTGGCACGCAAAACAGTACACTCTTCTACCTGGAAAAGAGCGTGAGGTCTATCACGCGCAGATTCCCCATGACAGCAACGCTCAACACCAAAATCCTTCTCATCGTACCTCCTCCTGAAAACAGATTCCTTTAGCCGGTGCCCCAGCAAGGCACCTCTCCCAGGGCACCAACACGACATGAGGTGCCCCGTCAACTTAGATATTCGATCCTCCAACGAAAACCCTGACAGATCTGTCCAGATTTTTCGATGCAGCTGGTCCGCTGCGGGTACCACACACTCTGACAGCTGCTCGTAACGAACGATATGTCAGGTTTTGATGGGGAAGTCGAATACCGTCCACAGAGAATATCGTGGTCACTCCGGCCATGCCCGTTAAGATGTGCCGTCAGGCACGGCGGAGTCGATCAATGGGCTCATGCGGCCAGCCTTCACGAAAAGGCATGGATTCAGAAGCCATTCCAGGGACTTCGCAGTCAAGGGGTTGAGATGTTTCACTCCCTTTGTCTACAAGACAAGTACTTGAATTCTATCGAAAGTTCTGGCGTAACGACCCCGGAATATGTTATGTTACGAGGACTTTTCCTGGCTCGAACAATCTATGACGAGGTGAGCGTACTGGACATGGGGACGAGAGACCTTTCTTCAGACGGCGTCCTGGTAAAGCAATGCGTATCAGGGTCGGAAAGGGCTTGGACCCAATTCTACCGGCAGCATCATGGCCTCATCGAGGCGGTGGTCAAAAGACACACGCCCTCGTCTTCTCCTGATGTTCGCGAAGACCTAGCACAAGAAGTGTACCAGAGTTTGGTGACGGCTCTTGAAACTTACGACACTCGCCTCAGCTCTTTAAGAACCTTCGTTTCCATGGTGGCTGCCCGCACGTGCATCGATTGGTTGCGGGGCCAATCGAGAATGAGCAGGAAAGGAATCAACGAACCAGTTGACCACCATGGTGATCCGGAACAAGGCGCCGTCGTTTTGCAGTCCGGGTGTGATCCTCCCGATGAGCAGGTCGCGAAAGCCGAGCACAGCAACATGATAAGATCAGCTCTCAATCGTCTCACCGAAACGTGCCGGGAATTGCTTAAGCTGCGCTATTACTTCGATCTCACTTACCCAGAAATAGCGGCGAGGTTGGGCAAACAAGAGAACACGGTCAACGTGCAGATCCTGCGTTGCCAAGCGCGACTCAAAACAGCATACGACGATCTTGAGAACGAAGGGCTACGAACATGACGAGCCCCAGCCAATATTCACCCGAGGAACTGCGAATCCTTCTCTTGCGATATCTCGAAGGCTCTCTGTCAGGCGAGGAAGCGAGGGAGGTATCAGAACTTTTGCGAACCAGCGCTATAGTTTCACAGGAACTTGAGGGGCTGAGAAAAATAATGCAGACGCTCAAGACCGACAAGACATTATTCTGCCCCGATCCCTCGGATATCTGCGAGTTCGTTGCCACCGGCCACGATGCCACTGGAAAAATTGTGAGCCATCTCAGAGAGTGCGTTTCATGCCGGCAAGAAGCTCAAGCTCTCAAAGATTTTCGGCCTGCCTCCAAGATCCCGCCCCAAATCTGGAGCAAGGTCAGTGAAAAGATGGCCCAAAGGACGAAAAGAGATCCAGGTCTTGAAGCCGAGTCCAGTGCTTCGCATCTGTTTTCATTGTTTTCCTCTCTTTTCAAGAAACCTGTGCTCGCCGTAGGCGCTGTCGCGTTGGCGGCATTACTCGTGGTGTTTTTGTACCCACGCCAGCCGATAGGTCCGATGATCGCTTTGAGCTCGGTGTCTTGGGAGCATGATCTTACGATGAAAACTCCCATCCTTCCTCGCGATAGAGAGCCAGTCGCATTCATCATCGTCCTGAAGGACTTCAAGCCCCAGATGAGCCCACAGCGGATACACTCTCTATACGAAGCCCTAAAACCTGACGAACAGAACCAGAAGCGGTACGACATTGCCGTTCCATCTCGAATCAAGGAGGCACTGGGAGGGGCAGATTCGAGCAGTACGCCTGTGGAAGAGAGCTTCAAGCTACTCCATAAGAAATTGGGCGTCCGGAGAGTGGTGCTCGTGACGTTGGTCTCAGAGAAGAATCAAATCAGGATCAGGGGCGAGTCAATGGACGCAGCGAGCGGGAAGCCAATGGGGAAACCGGTCGAGGCGGTGGCGACTGCTCAGGCACTCGAATCGACACTAAGAGGCCTTGTCTACAGTTCTTTAAACGGCAAGTGAAACAGGAGTGCTCTCAACCCGGATTATTCCGTAAGCAAACCCGCCAAGGTGTGTTCTCCGTGTCAAACACCTTATGCGGAATAATTTCTTGCAAGGGATTGATTGATAACCGCCTCAATCGAGCAGGAAAACAACCGGCGAGAGACGGATTCGGGCAGCCTAACAGCCAACCGGGTTGGATCACGCAGCGATACTTGAGTCATAACGACCCATGACTGTATTGGAATAGGTCGGATCGCCCCCATTATTAGGGGTTGCTATTATTGAGGTTTTCTTTATAGCAGCCGTTTCCAAGCCAAACTGACCCAGAACCAACGCCAACACCTATAAGATGCACAATGCAAGTTGATTCCCATGTCGCGTCACTAGTCTGGCATGTCCCTTGCTTCGTCATTCAATCTCCAGATCGGGGCAATTTTGTGGCACGGAACTTGCGTTTGGCATTGAGCTGGTCGCTCTGTCTGAAACTTAAACCGCATCATTCACTACATATCAGCGCCTAGATTCTTCGCTGGAAGGCCGCAAGAATTTGGGTTATTGAGGTTAACAATACGATATGCTGAATATAATCAAAGTGGCATTAGGATTATGAGAAGGAGGACAGGGCAAATGCCGTTTGATGGAAGAGCATCGTGGAAATGGCTGCAAGACTTGAGAATCTCCGAGGTGAATACAACGCCATGTCGCTGCTAAAGATTTCACCGTGTTGTTTATTGATCATCGTGGTCATGTTTGCCTGCCTCCTGGCAGGTCCAACACGCGCTGAAGATTGCGACAAGGCCAAGCAATATTATTCCCTTGGCACGAAATTGGCTGATTACCGGGAACGTAGGGCAGCGTTCGAGAAGTCGGTGCAGCTTTGCCCATCCTATGTCGAGGCTCACGTAAACCTGGCAGATGCGTTTGAGCATCTCGCTGTCCTTCAATCAGGCGATCCAAAGAAGAATCGGGAGCTCTTTGACCAGGCAATCCAGCATTACCAGAGGGCGACAGAATTAAATCCTCGTTTCTACGTAGCCCACCTTGGTCTGGCCGAGGTCTATGCGGCAGAGGGACTTTACCACAAGGCCAAGCAGGCTTGCGAGACGGCGATGGAGCTCAAACCAGGCGACGGGAGAATCTCAGACAGGCTAGCCGCGATAAGGCAGGCTATCGCTGAAGAGGAGAAAGAGGATAAGACTGCAGCCAGAGATGGTTTCAGGAAAGCCGATCAGATAGTGCGCCACGTGAAGACTTCTTCCTTGGCTGAAGAGATGTCGAGCATGGGTCCTGCCGACTTTACGGTAGTGAGGGCTCGGTTAAGATTTCCCAACATTATCTTCGACGGTTGGTCTGCCAAGCTGAATCGCAAGGAATCCCTCGAACAGCTCAAAGAGATTGGCAAAGCTTTGTCTTCGAGAGACCTCGATGGTTACACCTTCTGTATAGATGGACACGCGAACACAGTGGGGCTCGAACAAAAGGACGGTGCCTCCAAGCTCATGAAACTGTCCGAAGAGCGTGCAGAAGCTGTAAAGAAATTCCTTGTCAGGGAATTCGCCATTGCATCGAATAGAATAAGTGCGCGTGGGTTCGGTTGTACGAGGCTTCAATTTCCAGATGACACAGACGAACACAGAGAGAAAAACAGACGCGTGGAAATCGTGTTCCAACGCCACGGACAGTGATGTAGCTGAAAGGAGGCCACGATGAGGTTGGTTCTCGTCAGGACAGCGCAGGGGAAGAGAAACTGGTTTCGGTCCGGTTCGGTTTTTATGCTCTCTCTGTATTTCTCTTTCATATTGCTTTTCGGGGCCTCTGCCCAGGTTTTCGCCCAGGATAAACCCGCTCTATATGCCGTGGTGGTTGGCGTCAAAACTTTTAAGTATCCGGAACAAATCGCCCCTTTATACCTTTCTGACAAGGACGCCCAGGATTTTGCGGCGTTTCTCAAAGAAAGAGAAGACCTACTGGGCAAAGTTCACGTCACACTCCTTCTCAATGAGCAGGCCACCAAAGAAAACGTTATGGCAGCCATGCGGGAGCAGTTCGGGAGCGCCTCGAAGAAAGACATCGCCGTCGTGTTTTTGTCCGGACACGGGACCCCGCACCCGTCTAAACCTGGTGAGTACTACTTCGTCACTTACGACACGAGAGTGGACGATCTCTATGATACGGCATTGATGGTCAACGACCGAAGGCTATTTGGGAAAATTCCTGCGGACAAGGTGCTCTTACTGGCCGACGCGTGCCACTCGGGCGGATTTGTCTCGGGAATAGAGCTGGAACAAATAGCCAAAGGCCCGCTGAATCAGTTCTCGGTTTTTCGTGAACTGCCAGGGAGAGTGGCCATGTCCTCCAGTGCTCCTGGCGAGGTCTCGTATGAACGGAAGGCATTCGGTAACAGCGTTTTCACTCATTTCCTCATCAAGGGGCTGCGGGGCGAGGCTGCGCGGCAATCCACCTTAAATCCAGGAACTGAAGAGAAAATTACGATTCGGAGCCTTTTTGACTACGTGTTCCAGAACACCCGCGCCGCAACAGACGGAAAACAGAATCCGGTAATGTATGCTGCGAAGCCTACGCTGGATGCGACCATAGCACAGGTGCCTCGTTTCGAGAAACCTCTGCAGATAAAGGTTCAGTTTGTCTATCAAGACGAAAAGAAAGAAGTGAGGGCTTTGACAAACGAATCCGTGCTCAAATCCGGTCAGCGTTTGGGAGTGGATTTCCAGCCGGAGTCTGACTGCTACGTGTACATATTCTGGTGGGACCAGACAGGCCAAGTGTGGAAGATGTTTCCCAATCCAAAGTACGGCGATGCCACGGCGAAGGTGACTGCAGGCAAGAAATACCAGCTCCCGGCGAAACAAGGAGAGGCTCATTGGTACGTGCTCAACGATACTCCAGGCATCGAGACCATCTATTTCGTGGCCAGCAGGGAGCGAAATCAGAAGCTGGAGTCGTTGTATGAGCAGCTAGAGGCAATGGCCGGAGAAGCCCGGAAAGGCACAGCAGGACAAGAGATTACGGGCAGGCTTGAACAGGAGGTCAACTTCATGGGACCCGCCGATGAGATCGTCCCGAGGGCTGATAAACCACAACCACTTTCAGGTCCAGTTCCTGATCGTCAGGCCCTTTTTGAAAGGCTCGGAAACCAAATCCAGGTATCGGGAGCAGATGCCATCTTCAAGGTCCAGTTCAAACATGAATGAAACACAAAAACCCACCTGGCGTCTCTCAGAAGGCCCACCAGTGGATTTGAAAGAAGCTTTGCCCCAGGGAAAGGAGAGAAACGCCATGCAGAGGATACTCGTGGCTGCTGCTGTCACATCCGTGCTTCTGGTCTGTCTTTCTTCAACGCTTTTTGGTCAGTCTGCTAAGCACGATCCTTCCAAGAACAAGGAATTGCTCCAATCAGCCAAATCAGGGAACACTTCCAAGGTTCAAAAGCTTCTCAGGGAAGGGGCCGCTGTCAACTGCACGGATACTGACTTCCGTTCAACACCGTTGCACTGGGCATCGTTCAATGGTCATGAGCAGGCCGTTGCCCTTCTTTTGGATAAAGGGGCAGACGTGAATGCGTTGAACAGAGAAAAAAGTACGCCGTTGATGCTCGCATCGTTCAAGGGTCAAAAGGAGGTCATAGTCCTTCTCTTGGATAAAGGGGCAAACGTAAATGCGTTGGACAGAGAAAAACGTACGCCCTTGATGCTCGCGGCTGGTATGGGGCACAGCGAGATCGTTAAGATCCTCCTATCCAGGGGTGCCAATGCTGCTGGAACGGATAAGGATCAGAAAACGGCGCTGGACTGGGCACTCGGGAAAGGCCATACTGGGGCTGCAGAGCTTCTTAAGGCCGTAACACCGAATCGAGGCAAACCTCAGAACCAGGTCAGGCTTGTGCCTCCCAGGCCCTCTTATATACCGGGTGCCAGCAAGAAGTCACACGATTCGAAGCAGCGTTCAGCGGACGTGAAGAGTCCCCAGACACCGGCGGCACCCATTGCCGGCACAACGCAACGCCCCAGCGAGACACAAGCTCCACGAACAACTAGTCCCCGAGGCATTGTGGCCTCATATGGGAAAGACGTTAACAATCAACTCCAGCGGGCAGCATTGTTGGGTAATCCAGCCCAAATCGAAACACTGTTGAAGGCAGGTGCGGATCCCAACCTTAAAGACAAGGACGGACGCACTCCACTGAGCCACGCGATACATAATAAGAATCCGGAAGTCGTGAAGTATCTCTTGGACAAAGGTGCGGATCCCAACGCTAAAGACAATAGAGGAAACACTCCACTGAGGTACTCAATATCTGGGATTTCGACTATTAATCTGGAAGTCATGAAGTATCTCTTGGACAAAGGTGCGGATCCCAACGCTGGAGACGCGAACGGAGAAACTCCACTGAGCAGCGCGATGCATTCGCCTTCTACTAATAAGCTGGAAGTCATGAAGCTCCTCTTGGACAAAGGTGCGGATCCCAACGCTAAAGACAAGAACGGGGGCATTCCACTGAGCGGAGCGATATTTGGAAAGAAGCCGGAGGTCGTGAAGCTTCTCTTGGAGAAAGGCGCGGATTGCAACATTAAAGACTGGAGCGGACGCACGCCATTGTTGATGGCGATACCAAGCAATCAGCCGCAAGTCGTGAAGCTTCTTTTGGACAATGGTGCAGATCCCAACGGTCAAGACAAGGAAGGTTACTCTTGCCTATGGAATGCGATATCTTGGAATAGACCGGAAGTCGTGAAGCTTCTTTTGGACAAAGGAGCGGATCCCAACTTTAAAATCAAGTCCGGATACCCTTTACTGGCGCAGGCGATAGGCAAAAGTGATCCGGAAGTCGTGAAGCTTCTTTTGGACAAAGGCGTGGACCCGAACGAATCGGTGCCTAGGAAAGGCTCTCCTTTGGAAATTGCTGCCAATTTGGGTAAAATTGATATGATGCTTCTGCTCGTGGAAAGAGGAGTAGATCCGAACAAACCTGACGCATCCGGCGGCAATGCTCTGACCATGGCTGCAATTGGCAATCAGCCGCAGGCCGTGAAGGTTCTTCTGGACAAAGGAGCGGACGTTAACCAAAAAACGAAGAGGAGCAATTCGCCGCTTGGCATAGCCTGTGCTGGGGGGTATACGGAAATCGTCAAAATGCTCTTATCCAAAAATGTGGACGTAAACGCCCTCGCAAAAGCGGAGCCCAAAGATACGAATGATACACAAGAACAGACACCTTTGATGATCGCCTCCCGCGAGGGACACCTCGACATAGTGCAACAATTGCTGAACAAAGGGGCGGATGTCAACGCGATAAACAAAGAGCACCTCACCGCTTTGATGCTCGCAGCGCAAAAAGGTCAGAGTGAAGTGATCAAGCTCCTTCTCGAAAGCAAGGCAGACGTCAATGCGAAAGACCGTTTCGACAACACCCCGCTCATGATGGCGGCTGGCAACGGACATCCCAAGGTAGTCGAAATCATCCTCAAATCCGCTGCCGAAGTGAATGCCAAGAATGCTGCCGGTGCGACCGCTCTAGACGAAGCTCAGGCAAAAAAGCACAATCAAGTGGTTGAGATTTTGAAATCTCATGGCGCACAGTAGAAATGACTTTGATTGATTACTGGACGCGGAGTGTTCAGGGCAGAGAGCAGGAGATTATGCGTAGGTCCGATTTTGTTCCGACTGTAATGGTATTCCTGCTATTGATGCTCTCTACAACTATCCGCGCGGCAGAGAGTGGCCACATAGGGGAGCCTACTCCAAAGATGAAAGCGATCTTGGAACAGGCTTCCCGGGATTATGAAAATGCTCTCTCTAGAGAAGACCTGGAAAAAGCGGCCAAGAACTACCAGGACATTCTCCTGTTCTTGGAGAAGTACAATTTGGAGAAAGAGCTTGGCCTGGCTCTGAGGGGTCTCGGCCTCGTGTATTTTTCGCAGGGTGAATATTTCAAATCCATCGAATGCTACGAGAAAGCCTTGGACAAATCACGAAAAGCTGCGGATCATGGCACGGAGGCTTCTGTCCAAGAGAACATTGGGTCCGTGTACGTGGCGTGGGGTCAGTATCACAAGGCGCTGAATTACTTTACCGAAGCACTGAGCAGCTCCACAAAGCTTGGAGATTCGAAAACCCAAGGCGAAACCTTTGGCGAATTAGGCAACCTGTACTCAGTCTGGGGAAAATTCAAACAAGCCCAGGAAACCTACGCAGCCGCTCTTGAGAAGTCTAAGAGCGCACATGATTCCAAGATAGAAGCTCTAACTCTGATCAGAATAGGTCAACTGGAGAACAAATTGGGCCTGTATGCCAGGGCAACCAGTCGATTGGACAGTGCCATGGTTTTATCAAAGAATCTTGGCAATAACCGTTTCCAGGCAACGATACTGACAGAGCTGGGGAAGGGGGAATCTGACCAAGGGCAACCGGAAAATGCGCTGAAATACTTTGAGGAAGCGCTCAAGGTGTACAAGAGAATTGGGATAATGCCCCCTTCTTTCACGGAAGTGCTGGGAAATACTTACCTGGAAGCCGGTAGGATACCGGAGGCCGAGCGGTTCTTAAGACTGACTGAGCGGGAATCGTCCATGGGCAGACTTTATCTCATAAAGGGCGAGCACGCAAAAGCTAGACCGGTTTACGAGGTGTTGCTCCGTAGTGCGGAGAAGAATAGTAGCGCCGACAATCTCTTCATAGCTTACACAGGACTTGGAATAATTTACGAAAATGCCGAAAACTACCAACAGGCGGCTTTGTATTACTCGCGAGCGACAGAGCAGTTGGAGGAAATAAGAGCTGGTTTGGCTCAGGACGAGCGTTCAACTTTCTTCAACGTTAAAATAGGCGGTTTCTATCGCACCGCCCCTTACGAAGGTTTGGCAAGGGTCCGTATCCTATTGAATCAGCCTTCCGAGGCTTTGCGGGACTCAGAATACGTCAAAGCAAGAACTTTTGCGGAGACCGTAGCCGGTCGCTTTGGAACCCAGGCGAACGCTGTACCCAAGGAGATTTCACTACAGGATAGGGAACTCAACCAGACCCTCGCATCCCTGCTGAAACAACGACAACAGGCCGAAGAAAAGCAAAATAGAGAAGTTTTGGAAGGTCTTGAACCTCAAATCAAGGAAGCAAGAAGAAGACTTAACGACTACGTTGACGAGCTCCGCCAGAAGCATCCTCTGTATGCAGCCGTCGCATATCCCAAACCTATGGATTTGGATCAGTCATCTCTGGCGCCCGGCGAATGGACGCTTGCCTTCGCTGTTACCGACACAGGGGTGTGCATATGGCTCCTCAATGGCAAGAAAATTGTAAAAGTGCTTTTCAAACCGATTCAGCGAAAGACCTTGGACGAACTAGTCCGGAAGTTTCGGGAGCCCTTTGAAGGACTGAATAAATCCAATTTTGCCCAGAAACTGAAATCCTTTGACTTCCAGTCAGGCATGAAGCTCTCGGACTGCCTTTTGGGTGACATTATTTCGTCATTGCCCAAAGGCGTGCCTGTGATCATCGTGCCTCATGATTCGCTGGGCGTTCTGCCGTTTGAGATGCTCCCACTGAGCACAAGTGGAATCATTGAGATGCGTAAAGATGTTCCCTGCGTGACGGGGGCTGAATTCTTTGGCGATAGAAATCCCGCCTCTTACAATCAATCCATCACCGCTCTTACCCTAGCGCGAACGTTGGGCAAACACACGCTGTCTGGCGACAAGGTCCTCATCGTAGCTGACCCCGTGTTTGAGGTAAACGACACCAGAGCTCAGCTCAGCACTTCCCAGAGCGCGAAACTAACAAGTGATGAGGCCAAGCTTTACAAGGAACTAATGGTAGCTGTTGAGGATGGAAAGGTGGGAAGCCTTAGATTCGAGAGGCTTGCGTTAACGGGAGATCTGGCGAAAAAACTGGTCGATCTGTACAAGGGCAAGACTGACTTGTACAAAGACCTCGACGCAAACAAAGAACGGTTTCTCAAGGATGTCGCCCCGAATCTTCATCAATTCCGAGAAATCATCTTTGCTACCCACGGCTATTTTGGCAAGAATCTCCCTGGAATTATGGAGCCCGTCCTGGTTTTGACCACGGTGCCTTCCGGCACGGATGGGTATCTCCGCATGTCCGAAGTGATGAGCCTGGATATGAGCGCTG
>JBKQMK010000592.1:0-36841 GCA_052146735.1 Desulfomonilaceae bacterium
TGCTAGAGCCTCTTCAGCTATGTCCACAACCACCACTTGGACGTCATAAGGATGTAGCACCTTTACGAAATGCAAGGCTATGTCGGGACCGATCTGGCCGGAACCAATCACACCGACTTTGCTGATCGTACATCCACGGAACGAAAATGCCATTTTCATCCTCCTTCAAGGAAATTACCGAATGAGAAGACCCTTATAGAATGCCCCTTTTCGTCAGGAAATTTCAGCACGACACCAGACACTAAGAAAACCCTCGCCTTGTCGGTTACAAGAGGAGCAAGGTTTCATAATGCAGTCACATTGCGTGCCTGGCACCAATGCACTTTCAAGCGAGTAGTACTTCTTCACAGTAGTTCGTGTAGTTTCGTGCAAATCTCCAGAGCTACGAACGCCACGCCTTCCGCGTGGCTGACCGCTCTCCGTAGATCCGCCCGAAACGGCGACCGGCAAAATTATCTGTTAGCCTGTGCATTGATCCTAGCGCAACTCTCAGGAAAACTACCATTTCCTCTTCCCGGTTGTAAAGGTGAATTGTTCACTCCGTCGCATTGTCACGCTCTCGATAACGGGATTTTCAATCCGACCGTACGGAGCCAAAAGTTCCGTCCTGGAGCAGAGAGATAAGATTTTGCCTCAGATTGGCGTGAATCGGATTGACTCACCGCTGTTTCATCATGATGAAATTTTGGCCGGATCCGGATTATATTTGTCCAAATGCTTATTCGTGCTATTTTCGATGGCTGTTTGCAAATCAACCTTTCAGGAGGCAAGCGATATGGAACTCGACCAGGCCGTGCAGGGCAGGCGAAGCATTCGGGCGTTTCTGCCGGATCCTATTTCACGTGACAAGATCCAAAAGATCGTTGAACTTGCGCGATGGGCCCCGTCCTGGGGAAATACTCAGCCGTGGGAAATCGTCGTGGCAGATGGGGAAAAGACTCGTAGTTTAGCCAAAGCATTCGAAGAAGAGGTAATGAAAGGAGCCGGTCCTCGGTCGGATATCCTTATGCCCGTAGAATTCCCGGAACTGCACAAGAAGCGCTACATAGGCCTGGGAAGAGATCTGCTCACCTTCCTGGGAGTGGCCCGGGATGATACAGAAGGCCGGAGGCAACACTATCTGAACATGTACAAGTTCTTCGGCGCTCCTGCTGTCATCTATCTCGTCATAGACAGTAGGCTGAACGAACCGTATTCCTGTTTGGATTTAGGCTCCATTGGCACCACAATTTGTTATGCGGCTGTTCAACAAGGTCTAGGGACAATTTATCTCGCAGCCTCAATGCATTATCCGGACATCGTTAGAAAGGTCCTGGAGATACACGAAGATAAGAAAGTTGTCATCGGCATAGCAATCGGGGTCCCTCATCCAGACGCACCCGCAAGCCTTTTCAGAAGCAGCCGGGAACCGGTGGAAAATATATTGCGATTTGCCTGAAGTCGGGGGCGAAGCGACTTCTTGACTTACTGGACAAGTAGCATTATGATGATCTTCGTCCCATCGTTCGACAAAGAACCCGTCAACAGTCATGAAAGTTCCGGAAACACTATAACTATAGGAGTTTCCGGAACCGCGATACATAGCTGACGGCTGCGGAGAATAAGAAGACGCCATGAATAGGCGTGAATTCATTATTTCTGTCGGCGCGGCCGGGATGTTTTCACTGCTCCCTTCGATTCGGCTCCACGCTTCTGCTCCCCCAAAGCAAGTCGCAGCCGGCGAAGTAGGGCTCAAAGGCCCGTTCGATATTGCATTTGATCCTTCCGGAAACATTCTGGTTACTGATCCTCCAGGTTACCGCGTAGTGTGCCTCGATCCCTCACACCGAGAAGTGGCCTCCTTCGGACGGCCGGGGGCCCAAAAAGGGTGCCTGAACTTCCCCAAAGGGCTCGCGGTTGATCGCGATGGTCTTATCTACGTCGTGGATTCCAACAACTGCCGCATCCAGGTCTTTGACAGCAATGGCACTGTGCAGCGCGTTGTAGGGACCATCGGATCCATCGGCGGCTCCTTCGCAACTCCACAAGGGGTGTTTGTAGACAATACCGGAAGATTATTGGTGGCTGACACCAGGAACCATCGCATCCAGATTTTTCAAGGAGACAATCCGGTTGCCGTGCTGGGAGACCTCGGCGACGGAGACGACCAGTTCAGGCTCCCTACGGCCTGCGCAGTGACTCCTAAAGGAGAAATTCTGGTGCTGGACAGCAAACACGGCCGTATCAAGGTCTTCGAGGCAGACCTGAAGTTTATACGGGGCTTTGGTGACGTCGGAAAAGAGCCGGGCCGGCTCAATATGCCACAAGGGATGGCGTTGGATGCTGCAGGGCGCGTCTGGGTAGCCGACACCGGCAATCACAGGATTCAGGAATTCAGTCTCGACGGTAAACTGGTGTCCGTAATCGGAAAAGAAGGTTCAGCCGCGGGTGACTTCAAGAATCCGACGGGGATTGCCTGTCGAGAAGACAAGATCTACGTCGCTGATAACGGAAATGGCAGGATACAGGTATTGGCCCGCAAATGAGACTTTATGAACATTGATCAGGCCACGGTAGTTTTTCTGGTGATCGTATTTGCTGCGGCTGAGATCTTCCGCTTTATGAGAGGAAGACGGGGTGTCATCGTGTGCGAAGAGGACGCTGGATTTCCTGGAATCGCTCTCCCGGTGACGACCGTGAGGGTGAGATTGGAAACCGGCGACGAGGTGACGGCCTCCATGAACTGTTGTACCGCATGCCTTGGCCGATTGAAGATCGGTGATGAAGTCCGAGTCTCGAATTCTCGCGAAGGATACGTGGTGGACCTGCCTTGGTTCAACCGCCGGTCGTGCCACAACCAGGCTTCGATGAGCATTTGAACTGGAGATATTCGGTGGAAATTCTGGGATATATCACGCTTTGCATTTTCTTGAGCCTGATGCTCCTTACTCTCTTCGGATACATCCGAACCCCGGTTCAGACTGTGCTCGTTATTTCAACCGTGCTGTGCCTTTTTGTGGGCGGAGCGTTCCGGTATGCCTATTCGGGCTGGGACGCGGTCATGCTCCTTCCCAATGAGTTTCTCGGCGGAATCATTCTCCATCCCATCACCGCTCTGCTCACAGGTCTGTTTCTCGCAGGAGGGTTGAAGGCTTCAGGTGGATTCGAGGCTCTCAAGGTCATTCTGCGCTATCTTCGCAAGAGCCCCATCGGTCTTGTCGGCACACTGGTCATTCTAATAAATCTTCCCGTGATCTCGTCTCTTCCTTGCGGCAGGATTCTGGCCGCGGCGCTCTTGCCTCTTTTGTTCACCTTCGGCTTCGAGGGCGGGATGGGGATACTCACGAAATCGCAGCTCATAGTCTTAATAGGCGCGTTCACACGCAATTCCATGGGTTCTTGCGGGCCATCGCCGATAGGCGGTGTGGGGCAAATCGGTGAGGGCTTTCTCGGCAGCTTCTTCGCCACCGCATCAGAGGGCATTCTTCGGGCTCCGCAAGCATTTTCTCTCATGCTGGGCACCGCGATAGTCGCTCTCTTCCTTAAATTGGTGAGTCAGCGGCTTTATCCGAACGACGTCTCTCTTCGAGAAGCACCTGCCGGCATGGAAGGGGAGGAACGTGTCGAGCCTGATATCAAGGCACCGTTTCAGGGTTATCTTGCGCTGGTGATCTTTGTGCTGTCACTTCTCATCGCAATATTTCAGCCGTTCGGAAAAATGCCGGTTCAGTCGGTGTTGGTGGCTGGCTCGTTGCTGATGATAATCGTTTGCCGCATCCGACTCACTGACCTGATGGAAGGGATCATCCTCCTGCCGGTGACGGCAATGGCCGCGGGTTTTCTGGCGGCTGGGGCCCTGGCGGCCACCGGAGGCTTTGATGCCCTGGGTGTGCTCTTGAATAGCCTTGTCAAGGCCCCGTTTCTTGGCGTGGCAGGGATGCTGGCCATCTTCGTCCAGTTCCAAACAATACTCCCTCTCTCTTGCGCGAGGATTCTCACTGCCGCGCTGGTCCCCGTATTGTACCTGTTCGGGCCGGCGAAATTCGGCTTTCTCGATTGGCCTCAACTGGCAATCGTCATGGCCGCGTACATAATCAACGCCACAACGTCTTGTGGCCCTTCGCCCCTCGGCGGAGGGGGCATGATGGGTGAAGGGACCATGCGAGCCGAAACGGGGTTCATAAAGGGAGCTTACACTTTCGCTTCTATGGCCATTATGGCGCCGTTGGCAGCCATTTATATGAAGTTCCTCAACCTTTCGGTTTTTGAGCCTTCCAATCCCAACTTCGTCAGGGACATCGTGACAATCGCTGAATTCGCACTTGTGGTGGTGGGTGTAAACGTAATCTTTATTTTCCTTGGCAGCCGCATGTTCGGCACCAATGCGTCGAAGAATTTCGCTGTTCAGCTTGTCGGGTTCCTGCTCAGTGGGGCTATGGCCGGTGGTATCCTGGCTTTTGCCCTATTCGAGGTGAACGGAACAGCGATCCTTCAGGGAATCACGGGAGGCGTGATAGCCGCAGGGCTGATCGGGCTCATGGTCCCCAGGATGTTGTCCCGGCGGATGTCCGTCACATTGGGTGGGCCTGATTTTGAACCTGCGGCAGACCGAGGTAAAGGGCAGCCTCAGCTTGCCGTCGGAAAGGTCGAGCGGGAAATGCCCGCCTGAACGAACATTTTTGAGGTCGAGTCTTGCTTACTTGGATCATCTTTCTCTTTGTCGGGGCCGTTTGCGGTGTGATCATAGCCTGGGCCCTGGACATGAATTCTCCGAGGGAACTCGTTCAAGGGGCCGCTGGAGGATTAATAGCCGGATTGCTGATGGCAGCCATGCTGCCTCACTAGGACCGGGATATCGAAGTTAATGTCAGAAGAAAAAACCAGCGAAATTAAACATAAACGACAAGATCTCGACCAACCTATGGTGCTTCCCGGGATCCATCGGTACCAGTTCTTCACCAACCTGAAGGACCGCGGCTGGACGCTCAATCTGGACCGGATAGCGCTGTTCGGGATTGTCTCGGCCTTGCTGGCAACCGTGATCAAGCCTCTCCTCAGGGGCAATCCCGCTACCATCTACTGTTACGAATGTCGAGCCTGCTATGCCACCCAGGATCGGTGTCCGGTGGGCATTATGTACCAAGCTGAATTGGCTGTAGCCGGTCGCGTTACGGACTACGACCGTTTCATACGTAACGGAGGTCTCAAGTGCATTCGCTGTGGGAATTGCCAGAGCTACTGCGTGCAGTATTTACCCACTGCCCAGATGTTCGCGACCATGCAGGAAGATACTCGCATAGCCCTTAAGAAAGGCATTGTGCCCCGCTACTCCCTTGAGAAGGCTATGGCCCAGGGACTTGTAGGAAAGGAATTCATAGATGACGTGGTCAAGGCTCTTGCATGATCCCATAGGGTTTTTGTGGAGTGCCCTGACGACGCGCGGGGTGCGTCTCTCGATGTACCTGATCGTGGCGGCCGCTCTCTTCCCGTCGAGCAGGTTTGTCCTGACGATTGCTCTACTCGTGACTTTGGGAATAATGTGGACAAAGGATTATCGCACCAGCAGTAACTCCAAAATCTGGTACTTGGTCGCGGCAGTCGGTATTATTCTCGCAGGCTACGGTTTTGCACGTTTTGATGTGAAGAGTGTGGACGAGTTGCGCTTGGCAAAGAGTCCATGGGGAGCGGGGATAGCGTTGGTCAAGGATGGGACCTACAGAGGTTCCGGAGAGGGGTTCCGAGGACCGATAGAGGTTCAAGTGGACGTTCGGAATCACCGCATAACTGACGTCCGGACGCTTGAGTATCCCGATCTTATCTCAGTCGAAGATAGTGAATTGACCTCGTACAGGGACGAACTTCTCAAGAAAGGGAAGCTGGAGCCGCCTGGTCAGCCCGCCATGTACCGAGGGGCAAACCTGACCCTGACCGGCTATGCTAATGCTGTTGAATCCGCCTTATCCAAGGGTATCCCGGACTATCCGCAGTACAGCGTCATATCCAGGGTTTTCTTGAATACATTCCTGGGAAGGGCCCCGGATCGGGTAACTTTAAACGCGCTGGCAATCCTCTTTGCCGTGTTTGTTGTTTTTGAATACGCTCTGCAATCCATGCTGACGCCCGGAACTGGACGTTCCATCAACTGCTACAATTGCGCGACCTGTGTCGGCGCGTGCCCGGTCAAAGAGGCCGAAGGCGTTCAGATTCCTATGGGGCTGGTTCTGCTCACGAGGCTGGGCAATTACGAGAGGGTCATGGAACTTTCCAAGTACTGCGTCGGTTGCGGAAGATGCGCAGCAAAGTGCCCTATAGGCAATTCCGGCCCACTGGTCATTTCCGCGGCTTTCCAAGCTTGCCTTAAGCAAAGGCGCGAAAAGGAGCTTGAAACACAGGGGGAGACTGGCTGATGGGTCGAGGGGCCTGGTACATCGTCGCGGTCGGCCTGCTGATCATCCTTGTGTTGGGGGTGGCCGGTGAATATTCGCTGCGAAGCGCGACCTGCATGGCTTGCCACAGCCAGGAGGCATCCTTCGCGCAATGGATGGCATGGCGGCTGAAAGCAGAAAAAAAGGGATTCGCCCACGAACTCATCGCGTGTGCTGACTGCCACATCGAGGGGAGCGCTGCAGGGACCCCATTATCGAGGCTGAGAGGTCTACTACATATTGCGAGCTATCTGGTGCCACAGATCGAACCTCGGCGTGCCCAACGTGCGGAACTTTTCAACAGGGCGCGTATTCAAAGCGAAAGCTGCCAGTACTGTCATTTGGCGGCAATACAGCGCAAGGAAGTTTATCTGAGGGACCTTCCCCCCGGACTCAAGAAGATCGGCCTGGTCATGGATCACCGCAAACACGTGCTGGCGCGTGACGACACATGCGCCAAATGTCACGAGCGTTACAAGGAACAGGGAACCTCCCAAGCGGACAAGACCGTAACTTACACTGAGGTGAATCACCTGGCTTGCGACTCTTGCCACACTTCAGCGTCTCATTCGTACAGGGGTGATCGTTTGCTCCCCATGACGGACCACGAGTACTTGACCGCCAGAGAAGCAGCATGGAACAAGTTGTCCACAAACCCCAGATGGATGGTGGCCCTGCCGTCAGAGAAGACGTGCAGGCGCTGTCACAACGGCAAGATTCATTACAAGACCAAAATCTTTCTTGCTGATTGTCGGGAGGACAAAGATTTTGAAAACTGCGTAAAGTGTCACCCCCTTATGACCAGGGAGTACTTTGAGCAGTACAGACGAGACCGAGAGACCTTAGCCTCGGCGCAAAATAAAGAGAGTAATCGTTCACAAGGTAAGACTGTCTCCACGTGGGCAGCCGGCACAAGAGCTGTGATGCTGAGCCCGCACAGCGGACCGATGAATTGACGCCAAGAGCCCATCGGTTGTGTAGGTGAGAAGGCAATCCGAACTTGTGAACAGGAGCGCATACAATGGCTACGAAAAGCGATGAGCCCAAAGACAAAATCAACCGGGAAGTAGCGGATATTGTCCTCGGCGCCAAAGAGCCGCCTGTAGCGCGGTTCCGCCTTTTGTCAAAGGGCGTGGAACCATATCACCGCCTTTACATTCAAGATCCGGAGTCGGAAATCACGGGTGACAAGGCATGCATTGCCTGCGGAAACTGCATAGATTCCTGCCCTGTGCTCCGGAGGGACCCGAAGCGTTTTGAGAAGACTGAGCAGCGCACATCGTTTGCCCTGGAGTCGTGTGTGGGAGAAGATTGCGAACAGTGTTACTCCTGCGTTCTGGCCTGTCCTCAAGTGGACACGGCATACAAAGACTATATCGTGGACGAGGTAATTCCAGAGACCATACAGCCTGCTCCACGGATCACAGCGCTTGACAACTATTTCATGGCGCTTATCGCCTTGATACTCGGAATTGTTATAGGCGTCTTTGTTGCACGCTAGGGTTTTGAAGCACACATCACGGATTCAGGCTTAAGAAAGGATCAGAGAGCATGTCAACGGTTGAGCCACAACAAGCCGCCCAGGAAACGGCCTCCACGATGGAAGCGGCAGTGAGAACCGACCTTGTGCCCATATTCATCATGGGAAAGAGGTATGAAGTTCCTAGCACTTTAACTATACAGAAGGCGTTCGAGTATGCCGGTTACCAGTTGATCCGCGGATGCGGATGCCGCGGAGGCATATGCGGAGCATGCGCAACAGTCTACCGCATGCCCGACAGTCCCAAGATATATGTCGGCCTCGCGTGCCAGACTGTGGTGCAGCCCAATATGTACCTCGCTATGGTGCCGTTCTTCCCTGCCAACCGTGCGGTTTACAACCTTGAAGAGTTGGCCCCAAACGTAAAAACTCTCTTGAAGTACTACCCGGAACTCGCCAAGTGCATGGGTTGCAACACGTGCACCAAGTCGTGTCCCATGGACATTCCGGTGATGGAATACATTTCGGCAGCATTGAGAGGTGACCTTGAGAAAGCCGCGGAACTCTCCTTCCCCTGTGTAATGTGCGGCATTTGCACTTCCCGCTGTCCTGCAGAACTAGCGCAGTACAATATCGGTATCCTTGCGCGCCGTCTAACGGGAAGGCACATTCAATCAGCCGCGACCCACGTCCGGGAGATGATCGACAGGATAGAATCGGGCCGGTACGAAGAGCCGCTGAAGAAGCTCATGGCAACGGACATGGAAACTCTCAGGAACCTTTACGTGGACCGACAGATGGAACCTCACACCGGGGATGAAATGTGGCAACCGGATGACAAACAGTGGCTCTAAGAGAGTCCATTGCGAAACATAGTGTGAATGACAAGCTCTCTCTCAGGCTGCATCGCCTGTAAAACCGGAGGCAACCATGGCATATACGCCAGACCTTATGGCACTTATAAAGAAAGTTGAGAAAACGCGCCCCGAAAGAGTGGCTAGGAAGAAGGCCGGACAGGAGTTTCGCACCCTCACCCTGGCAGAGCGCAAAGAACGCCTGGAAAAATACCACCCGGACTTCCGACCCGGCGCGCTTAGAGACTTGAAAGTAGGACCGAGCAAGGGCTATGCAGTGGCCCAGGAGATCGCCGACACCTTCGAGGCCCGCAGCCGAGTGGACCCGGACAAAATCGACTTGGATGAAATCCATTACGAGACGGACGTGCTGGTGATCGGTGGCGGGGGGGCCGGGACCGCCGCTGCCCTGATTGCCCAGGAGCAAGGCGCGCGGGTAATCATAGCCACCAAACTTCGACACGGCGATGCAAACACTATGATGGCCGAGGGCGGGATACAGGCAGCTACCAAGGGTTGGAAGGATTCCCCCTATTATCACTATCTGGACGTAATGGGAGGCGGGCACTTCGAGAATGATCCGGAACTGGTCAAAACCATGGTCACGGAAGCACCCAAGGTCATCGGCTGGCTGGAGCATCTCGGTTGCATGTTCAACAAGTGGTCCGACGGCAAAATGTTCACCCTTCATGGAGCGGGAACGTGCCGCAAGAGAATGCACTATTCCGGTGACATGACCGGCGCTGAGATTATGAGGACCCTTCGGGATGAGGCTCGCAACCGCGTCAAGGATATCGGTGTCCTCGAGTTTTCTCCTGCGGTGGAACTGCTCATGGATGACAAAGGTCGATGTTCCGGCGCAGTGTTGTACAATCTCGAAACTGAAGAATACTTTCTCGTGAAAGCTAGAGCTGTGGTCATGGCCACAGGCGGGTCGGGCCGTCTCCACATGCGAGGGTTTATGACCACCAATCACTACGGCGCGACCGGTGACGGTTTGGTCATGGGGTATCGTATGGGTGTGGGGGTTCGCTTTCTTCATGCAACCCAATATCATCCGACAGGCGCGGTTTTCCCCGAGCAAGCTGAAGGGCTCCTGATTACTGAAAAAGTAAGAGGCGCGGGCGCCAACCTGGTCAACATCGACGGCGAGCAGTTCGTGTTCGAGCGCGAACCGCGCGACATCGAATCGTCAAGCATAATTCGAGAATGCACGAAGGTCGGCAAGGGTGTTCCGGTGCCTGGGCCGGGAGGCAAATTCGGCGTGTGGCTGGATTCGCCGATGATTGAAATGCTCGAAGGCGAAGGGACCGTGGAGCGAGAATTTCCGGCCAAGTTCATCCTGTACAAGCGGTACGGGATAGATATCTCCAAGCTCCCGATGCTGATCTACCCGACTCTCCACTACCAGAATGGAGGACTCGCTTACAATTCCGACGGTTCTACGACGGTTCCGGGCTTTTTTGTGGCGGGTGAGGTAGGCGGCGGAGTTCACGGGGCCAACCGTTTGATGGGGAATTCACTTCTGGACATAACTGTTTTCGGAAGGCTAGCGGGCGAGACCGCGGGCAAATACGTCAAGGAACGAGCCGACATAGGCCCGCTCAGTGTGGAACACGTTAGAAGGTTCCATAATGAACTCATAGACGCAGGAATCAAAACGGACAGAGTTTCACCCATGGTTTTGCCGGATTACGGGACCGCTGAGGTCAAGAAGAGACAGTGGACCACTACGTACGTGGGGACAGTTCGCTAACCCACGCAAGGTCTGAGAACATCGCAATGAAACGTCAGCCAGAAAAACAAGGCGCCCTTCACCGAATAGGTGAATACTTCCGCCATCTGCAGGACCCGTCCCCATACTGGAGGGTCCAGGCTGCCGCATGGGGGATCATTTTGGTGGTCGCGGTGGCCGGCGGCGTGCTGTTTGCCTTTCTGGCCCTTTCCGCGGTCTTCGGAGGCGGGAGCGTGTCCTACCAGGCAGTCGGATCTCCAGGACCTGTAGTGTTTCGGCACTATAGTCACATCTGGTTCAAGGACGGAAAGTATAAGGAGTGCAAAACCTGTCACGACGCCATTTTCGCTACCCAGAAGTACGGGACTTATGTGATGAGGGCCCTAAAGGACTCTCCACTTAAGAAAATCCATATAGGGCGGGATGCCTCGACCCTTTATGTTCCGGGTTACGTGCCTGAAAATGAGGTTTCCCTGGCGAGTTACGATGTACCTAGGGCTTGCGCGACCTGCGCCACCGGAAACTGCCATGACGGCAAGGAATCCTTTAGCAGACTGGAATGCTTGGGATGCCACCAAGCGCGGTAAGAATTCCATCAATCGAGGATGAGTGTTAATTAGTTGAAATGACTGTAACCTTTATTCCAAAAGGTGGTGTGGTCCAATCAGGGGAAGAAACTCCTCGGGAGACGACTTCAGATAACGGGCCCGGTGTGCAGAAACCCAAGCGCTGGGGAATGCTGGTGGATCAGCGGAGGTGCATCGGCTGCCATAGCTGCTCGATCGCTTGCAAGAGCGAAAACAATGTCCCGCTCGGGTATTGGCGCTCATGGGTGAAGGGGATACAGAAGGGTCACTTCCCGGATGCCTCTAACCACTTCCTCCGGCGTCTGTGCAATCAGTGCGATGTCCCGCCTTGTGTGCAGGTATGCCCTGTACAGGCCACGGTCAGGCGGGAAGAAGACGGCGTAGTAGTCATGTACTACGGGAAGTGTATAGGTTGTGGAATGTGCATCGCAGCGTGCCCGTACGACGCGCGGTTCTTTAACCCTATTCGTAATACCGCAGAAAAGTGCGATTTTTGCTCGGCACGGATCGATGCAGGACTCCAACCCGCGTGTGTAGAAGCCTGCGTGTCTCGTGCATTAGTATTCGGAAATCTGGACGATCCTTCCAGTGAAATCTCACGAAAGCTGGTATCCCTGGGGACAAGCGTTATCAAGCCCGAATTGGGAACCAGGCCCAAGGTATTTTACGTGGCAGCCGATCACCAGCTAATGGGGAGAATCATCTTCTCAGACGATTTCAAAGAGGAAATACTCGAATACGGCCGGAGCATCCCTAGTCCTGACGCTTCGTACTGGAAAAAAGGGGAAGGCAGATAAATGGAAACCACGGTTCTTTATAACGTGCCCCATGCGATCCCCTGGCAGGTCTACATTCCACTGTACTTCTACTTCACGGGGCTATCCGCGGGTTCGTTTATTCTCTCCACGCTCTCAACCGTTTTCAGAATTAAGCGCTTCAAGCCCATGGCCCTCCCCGCAGCCATTATCTCGTTCCTACTGTTGCTGCTGGCGCCTGCCTGTCTTATTCTCGACCTGCATCAGCCGACTCGGTTCTGGCACACTCTTGTCCCGGAATATTTCAACAACACTTCAGCCCTGTCCTATGGCTCCTGGCTATTGACTGCCTATCCAATTGCAAATCTCATATACATCTATTTTATTTTCGTTAAGAATGACCGAGTGACCCGGATACTCGGGATGGTCACCGTTCCTCTGGCCATATTCGTTCACGCATACACCGGGTTCGCTTTCGCTCTGGTCAGGGCGCGCGCCTGGTGGCACTCCGCACTCATGCCGGGCTATTTTCTTACCTCTGCTCTCCTTTCAGGAATTGCGCTCCTTGCAGTGGTCGCCCTCATGATGGACAGATACCGGCAGGAAAAGCTGGAACCGGCACTGTACACGAGCCTTCGCCTTATGATGATCGGAATCCTGCTAGTGGACCTTTTTTGGAATGGGAGCTTCTGGTTGACGCTCCTGGTGTCTAACGCGGACGGGCACGCGTCCATCCTGTTGGCCTTGCATGAAAAACTTTACGTCTGGGGTGAGCTTGTCTCCGGCATGCTGATCCCGCTCGCGATTCTCGTCCTCCCACGAACTCGAGAAGATAAGGTGTGGCTTTGCTTGGCCTCGCTGCTCATCATCGGCGGGGTGTTTCTTATGAGATATTCAGTAGTCTTTATCGGCTTTGATATACCGCTGAGCTAATGCGCATAAGATGAGAAAAACATGGCTTATGTGACCCGACGAGATTTTCTTCGCCTTGCCGCTCTGATGGGCGGTGCGTCCCTATTCGCGGGGTGCAGTCTCTTCCCCGAGGATGCTCGGGTTCCTGAATATATCAAGGGTGCGCCGGGTGTGGACCCCCTGGAAACCCTCCCGGGCATAGACAATGTTTATACTGTCTGCGGGCTGTGCGCCGGAAATTGCGGGATTTGCTGCCGGGTCGCGCAGGAGACTCTGGTTAAGATCGATGGGAGCCCTTATCACCCTGTGTCCGCGAATCCCCATCTCCCATTCGAAACTCCTCTTGATGAGGCCGCCAGACGGAGCGGCAGCGTGTGCGGGGTAGGCGGAAGCGGTATTCAGACGCTGTACGATCCTTTCAGGATTGCGCGTCCTTTGAAGCGAGTAGGCCCTCGAGGCTCGGGAAAGTGGGTCGCACTCTCGTGGAATCAGGCGATCAAAGAAATACTGGAAGGCGGGGATCTGTTTGCCGAAGGGCAGGTAGCCGGCCTGCGAGAGATTAAGCGATCAGCCGAAGGGTTTAAGTTCTTGGTCGGTAGAGCTGACTGGGGCGCTCTCACTTTTGTAAAGAGATTCCTGTCAGGATTTCCTGGCGCCACTCTGGTTCGGGATCGCGAGGCTCAGATCAGCAATATTGCTCGTGCAGCTGCGGAACAGACCTTCGGTCCTGGCAAGGGCCCTGTTGATGCGGATTACAGACATGCCCGAGTTCTGATCGGCTTCGGAGACGCTCCCCTCGACTCCGGAGTTCCTCTGCCACTCTTGGCCAGGCAAATTGCAGACGCCAAGGTCAACGGCTCTTGCCTCAAGTGGGTAGTGGTGGATCCCAGGCTCTCTACATCAGCCTCAAAGGCGGACCTATGGGTGCCGGTGATCCCGGGGAAGGACCTGGCCTTGGCCTTGGGGACCATGCGATCTCTTCTGGACCGCTATTCAGGCATTGTCCAACTACCCCCTGAGAGCCTCAAGAATAATGCCCTGAGCCGGACCATCGAAGACTATGCGGCAGAATCCGGTGTGCCCGTTGGTATCATGAAAAGAATGGCCGACTTCCTTGTCGAAGGTGGTGAGAGATCCGCGGCAATTCCGGGAGCAGGGGTTCTGGCAAGTGAGAACGGCAATGAAGCAGCTCTGGCCATTTTTGCTCTTAACAAGATGGTCGGCTCTGTCCCCGGTTCTAGGGGGCTTGTTCATAGAAAAGACGCTTTTCTCGATCAAGCCTATGCAAAAGCTATGGCTGGACACGAACTCAAAGGAGAGGCCGCCGCGGCCACAGGTTTATCGGCCAAAGCTCTGTTCTTGTGGGACTCAGACCCCGTATACGAAGATCCCGGGACATCCTCGAACCTTCGAGATAGATCCGAAGTGCAGCTCATTGTGGGCATTGATCGACAAATCACTGAAAGCACATCGCTCGCGGATTACATCCTTCCAGACACAACGTACCTTGAAAGATGGGATGTTTGCGCCTCACCGCCTTCCTTAACGACCGAGGGGTTCGGAACGCGCCGACCTGTCGTGGGGGTGGTTGATCCCAAGACTGGAAAGTATTTTCCAATCCTCCCCGAAACGAGACAGATGGAGGATATTCTTATAGCTTTTGCCACACATCTGAATTTGTCGGGTTTCGGTGAAAAAGGAATCAACTCGTCCACTCCTTTGAACACGGGTAGGGACTACTATACATGGCTGCTCTCTATGATTCTCGGAACGGCAAAAGAGGCCGGTTTCAACATCTCTCCTTCCCCTGAAGACCTTACCAAGGTATTTGACAGGGGCGGCATCTTCCGCTCATCTGAGAGTTCACCAGTTGTAGAGACGGGCAGATCCAGGGTGGCTTCTTCAACAGAGCTTCGGGAGCCATTAGGACCGGTGGCGTATCCCTCTGCCTCCCGCAGTGATGATGAGTTTCTCCTCATCACGTACACGCTACCGTTTCACCGAACCGCGCGATCGGGTATCAACAGTTGGCTGCTGGAAGTCTCCCCGGAGAATCGGCTCGTCATCAACTCTCAAGATGCCGCGAAACTCAAAGTTGTTCAGGGCGCTTCCGTCGCGATTGAAACTACTGACGGAAAAGCACATCTTCAGTGCAAGGCCCAGATTGTGCCGGGGATCAGACCTGGTATAGTAGCTTTGGCAAAGGGCTTCGGGTACCGAGAGGCGGGCGTTGCCCCACAGATAGTTGACGGCACCGCCATTTCTGCGGATAAAACCCGCGGTGCAGGTGCGAACTCTTCGGTGCTTACGGTTGGAAAAGCACCAGCCAGGGTGAAGGTGAGGCCCGCCTGAATGGGCCGAAAAGCCGGCTTAGTATTAGCAATAATTGACTAAAAGGTTTAACAGTCAAGCCGCTTTACCCCTTCAGAAATGCCGCGTAATCGTTGTACCAGGAGCCGCTCATGGTGATCCACGACCTTTCTCTCCCTGTCTCAGAGGCCCTCGTTGTTTGGCCGGGGGACCCGACAATCCACATCACTCAGCCGTCACATCTGGACAAAGGTGATAAGGCGACAGTGAGCCGATTAGACATGGGCGCGCATACCGGCACCCATGTAGATGCACCCTGCCACTTCATCCGAGGCGGGCTGGGCATAGACTCACTGGACCTGAACACCTTGGTGGGACCCGCATTGGTTGTCGAGACCTCTGAAAACGGCAACCTTACGGCGGACTCGTTGGAAGGATTCGCCATTCCGCCACGCACCCGGCGCGTGCTCTTCCGTACTCGGAACTCCGAACTTTGGTCGCGAGGGGAACACAGCTTTTCCAAAGATTTCGTCGGCATAACCGCGGAGGGCGCTCAATGGCTTGTCGACTTCGGCGTACGCCTCGTGGGAGTCGATTACCTTTCAGTGGCTCCGTTCGGTCAGTCTGGGCCAACGCATCAGACCTTGCTGCATGCGGGGGTCATCATTGTAGAGGGATTAAATATGAGCGGGGTCGGAGCCGGGGTGTACACCTTGGTGTGCCTGCCGCTGAAGCTGGTTGGAATTGACGGTTCACCTGCTCGAGCAATTTTGATCGAGGTGAACAGAGAGTAATGCCGACTTGGGGCTAAATAGACAATTCCACTTGCTGCGGTCTGCTGTCAAGGCACGAGAAAGACCGTCTAAAGGTTAAGTCGCAAACCGCTCAAGCTGTGAATAGAAACCATGTGCAAAACGAATCAAAAAACAAGCTGCCCCAAAGCAGAAATTGAAACTTGGTCGGACCATACTCTTGAGCCATCGAAAGAAAAATTGAGATTAAAGAGATTGTTGCGCAACTGGTGATCGCCATTCGTCAATGATCTCTTGAAATCAGCTTCAACACGCGCGCTTAAAGCGCCCCGCCGGAAAAACCCCATGCTCATCAAGAAGTGCCAGCAGTGTCCGAGGGTGCTTTCCGCCGTCACGCGTTCCCCTTTACGTAGAAGATGAAGGTCTTCGTTTCTGGCATTTACTAGAGCATAATCAAGCTGACACTCTAAGTCTACTCTCGGGAAATTGCTCAAAATGTCCCCTAGGTCGAGACTCGCGTTAAGAACGCCGCCGAAATACAGGTGATTGAATACCTGCTGGAAATCTATGCCGTCTCCAGGTAAATCAGTGACGTCGCTTCCCAGGACAGCCTGGGCGCCGTCATGAGTTGTGAAAGAAAACTGCTGATATCTGTATCCCAAAAGTGGCCTCACGTTACTGAATCGCTGCCACGGAATGCTCACCGCCATATACGTGTCAAATAGAAGACCCTTGTTCAATCTGCACGGAGACTCGCTAAAAATTGTTTTCTGAGAAGGATTCGCATCATCATCCCAGTCGCTATCCTGCATCTTCAATCCGCTTTCCCGGTTCACATTTACCCACCCCTCCGCGTGTACCGACCATGACCGCGCCTCATATTTCGTAGTTAGACCCAAAAACCACTGATCAATGGGAAATTCAAGGCGGCTGAGAGGATCTTGGAAGGGAGGAAACGGATTGACAAACTGATATGAAGTGAAACTATTAATGAACTTCTTTATACCCATGGACTGACATAGGCGCGGAGAACCTGTGACAACATCTACAGCACTGGAAGCATTCCAGCAGCCGATAAGGCCCGGAAGACCCTCAGCGTGACACTGCAGCGTACTGAAACACCACAACGCAAGAGCAACGAAAACCGCTACGACTCCTCGTACAACCATACCTGTTCCTTCAATAAAAGAGCCGGAACTGATCCGGCACAACTAAAAAGGTTAAGCCTAAACAAACACACTACATACGTGACATTCTTCCGACACAAATGTGACAAAGCTACTTTTTTTGCAGCCTTACCGGCACACGTCACGATTCGAACACAGTTCGCCGACATGCTTTATGATTTTTCTATATCGGTTAAATCATAATAACACAGGGTAAATGGCAAGTCAAGTGCGAATAAGGATTACCTTATTACCATTTATTACATTAAGTAATAGCCATAAATATGCCAATATTTATACTAAAATATTCTACGTCATCTCAACTGTTCTAGCGGCTCCATTCTCTAAGCGGTGTTTTTTTCACGTTGCCTTCCACGTGGCCATAGCCGAAGCCCACCGCTGCGCGGTTGAAAAGCCCCTCAGCGGGCGTTTGCTAACTGAAGTGATTTTCCCCTTCGAGTAACAGTGAAGCACCCGCAAGCACGCATAACTAATGTGGAGTCAAACGAGTAATCACGCCGAGGCATTGCCGGCAGAGACGTCGGCCTTCACCGGTGGTTGCTGGCAGCCCGGCGGGACGCGGAGCACTGCCATATTTACTTCGCTGAGTTCATGATGGAATTGGGACGCGTCGGAACCCGTGGCAAAGTGGAGAAGAAAAGTCCAGGAGGCTGGCATGACGCATTGGGGCATGCAGCGGAGACGGAAATGAGGACACAACAGCACGACCTGGTCCCGCATTTGTATTGTATTTTGCGCTCGACGCCTCTCCACCGGCTCTGACGAACGTGTTCCGCTCATGGTCTGAATGTGAGCTTGCAACTGCGAGTGGAGACAGAGCAAGTCGTCCTCCTAGCGCCTTTCCTGCGCTGTTCTAAATCCCCCTTTATACCGATTGCCAAGAATAATGTCTGTTTGGTCACGAGATCTGCGGCCTGAAAGACGAGCAATGCGGTTAGGGCTTATGACAACGACAAAAACTGGCATTCTGAGGGCTCGGCCTGAAGCAATTTCCAACACGCCGAACTGAGATTGCTTCTTCGTTCCACTCCTCGCGCTGACAGAATGGGCAAATGGGACAAAAATCTGGCAATCGATATAGAAAAGTGGGGAAAGCCGCCTTCAGGCGCCCCCCTTTACTAACGCGATGTTATACTTGCCAGACCCACAAAGGGGGAGTAAGATGAATTTAGCTGTTAAGCTACCAAGAGACAAGCCTTCTTTAAAAGACCTGTTTCGACCATTTCAACTGGTGAGTTTGTGGGACATGCTTGATATCTGCGCCGACCGATTTGTTGGAGCCACAGCTTATTTGCTTGATCTGCACATAAGGTACCAACTCTCGTCACCTGAAGACCACGAGGTCTCGCGACCTAACCCTCTTGCCGTCAGTAAAGAAGTAGCTTTCACGGCCTTACGGACAACAACACTGTCAAGGCTGCAAGAGCTTCATAAGGACTTACTAAGCATGGAATGCTGTGTTACGGCCAATCTTATAGAACAGATTATAGGGAGGATAGGCATACCAGACGACCGCCTAATGGATTTGATAGTGGATGAAATTGGACAAATCAATCTAACTCTTATACGCGAACTCAAAAGCAAAAAGCTGTACACAATTCCCGCTAGAGAGGCTCAATATTATGAAAAGAGGGGAACCATCCTTGGCGAAGAGTTATTAAGTAAATCTCCGGGTTTGGGTAGGTTACGAGAAGACGCGGGCGAGGCGGGAAATTGTTTCGCGCTCGGCAGATATACGGCTTGTGTTTTCCATCTGATGCGGATCATGGAAACTTTGGTTCAAGAGTTTGCCGATATCTTGAACGCAACCAATAAGGATGGCAGTCCGCTCGATCTCAAAAAAGAGAAATGGTATAGGATAGAAGCAGCCATTTCTAGAGCAATTAAGACAATGGATGAAGGCGACCTTAAAAACAAATATTCAGTCACGCTCGATTCACTCAGCCGTGTCCGGGCACGCTGGCGGAATGACACAATGCATCCAAAAAAGACGTACACAGAGAACGAGGCAGAGCAGATCATCGGGGCGGTTCAAGCCTTTACTGAAGATTTTGCAACTTGGTCTAGTGACGAAGGAATATAGCCATGAGCCAACCAATCATCTCCAAGCCACACTTCCAGAACGAAGAGGCTGCATACGCGTACGTTGAAGCTCGAATATGGCCTAACGGTCCAACTTACCCCATTGCGATAGCACCGAACGCATAAGCAAAATGAATGGCCAAAGTACCAGAATCGGGGTTTATAAGTGCTATGTGTGCCGAAAGCAATTCACTGTGAAGATCGGAACCATATTCGAGTCGAGCCACATTCCGCTTCGGTTGTGGCTCCAGGCTATGACCCTGATTTCTGCATCCAAGAAAGGAATAAGCTCTAACCAGCTTCATAGGATGCTAGGTATTACCCTCAAGAGTGCGTGGTTTATGAGTCATCGTATCCGTGAAGCTATGAGAAGCGGCGATCTAGCTCCCTTTGGTGCAAATGGCGGCGCTGTAGAATCAGACGAGACTTTTCTGTGGAATGAGCCCGGTAAAGAAGTGAGAAAAGGGTACGCGCACAAACGGAAGATCCTGTCTCTTATTGACCGGGAATCCGGTTGCTCACGCAGCATGGTTGTTGACGCCGTGGATGCTAAAACCATCGTTCCTATTCTTCAGGCGAACATCGACCGTGAAGCTCGGGTGATGACTGACGACGCAGGGCAGTACCGCTACATCAACAAAGACTTTGCAGAGCATGGCCTGGTCCAGCACAGCAACGGCGAGTATGTCTCAAGAGAAGATCGCACCGTCCACGTCAACTGCGCTGAAGGGTTCTTTTCTATCTTCAAGCGAGGGATGAAGGGCGTCTATCAGCATTGCAAGAAAGAGCATCTCCATCGCTACCTTGCTGAATTCGATTTCCGGTATAGCAATCGTTGCGGCAGACCTAAAACCAAGAAGAGATCCGCTCGCCAGGGCTTGGATGACGTTCAAAGGGCAGACAAGCTGCTTAAAGGAGTAGTCGGCAAGCGCCTTACCTATCAAACGACTAATAGGCAAATCGGAGTCATGTAGCAATGAAAAGAAAGAAGAAGTCAGAGCCGGACGACCCCGAGCAGTATGCGCGTTTCGTAAAGGTTGCAGAAGAGCACCTGGACGAAGACGCAGAAGAAAAACTTGAGGAAGCACTCAAGAAGATACTTCCAGCGAAGCAACCAAAATCTGAGCAAGATACAGATCGCTAGCTCGACTCCTGTCTTTCGTAACACTACGCCAATCTGAAATACCTTGTAATTTGGCCGGAGATGACCTATGAAACCAGAATCGCGCGCTTGGATAGGCAGATATCCGATATCTTATTTTGGCAACAACCCTCGCATGAAAATTCAGGACGAGATTCGATCATGTGTGGCTTTTATTATGTCTGGGAAAGAGCCAGACCTAAGAATGGAAGGCACAGTCTTTTTTGTTGGTGTGAATATTCCCGATACAGACAGGTTTTGTCTATATGCAGTAACAGCAAGACACATTATTGACCAAATTGACAGCTACCCCGCGGGTAATCAGGTTTATATTCGGGTGAATCGCTCTTCTGACTGGGAAACGATCTCAACAGAAACAGAGGAATGGTCCGTTCATCCGCATGATGAAACGGTTGATGTTGCCGTGCGCCCCATAACTATGAATGAGGAGTGGGACCACATGATGTATCCCACCAGTTCTTTTGCAACTGATACGATAATAGACCAAAAGGGTATTGGACTTGGAGAAGACATCTTCATCGCTGGTTTATTTCATCTGCACTCAGGCAAATCCAAAAATACTCCCATAATCCGATACGGCAACATAGCGGCAATGCCAGAAGAGCGAATTAATACAAAATGGACGCGTAAGGGAGTTGAAGGATTTTTGATAGATACAAGATCAATTCATGGACTTAGTGGTGCCCCCGTTTTTGTCCATCTTGGGCCGATCAATTACATAGACGGAAAAGCTCGATTAGAGCACAATCGGTATGGTTGGTTCTATCTCTTAGGGTTGATACACGGGCACTTTGATTTTAAGGTACCTAGGATAGCCGAAAAGGGGAGACATGAAGTTTGCAACAAAGTACCAAACGAGGGTATAGCCATTGTGGTTCCTGCGGCCAAAATACTTGAAGTAATCAACCAGCCGAAGCTTAAAGAAAAGAGGGACAGGCTAGAGGCCCAAATAAAAGAAGAAATGGCCGCAACCCCTGACACTATGATCTAGTTTGGGTGTGGCAAGTATAATATCGCCTTACTAATAGGGGCATAGGGGATTTTCCCGCGTAACTGAAGCAACAACATCGATGTCGTAGCCCAAATTGACTGCCTCAATCAGTGCCGAAAGAATGTTTCTATAGAAAAGACCATCAATGTCCCTATGTTACAACCTTCATATATGTTTTTAGGTGGCCTCAGCAGTGTAATTTGCCAATACATATATTACTTTTACAAAAGCAATGATGCCTGCCATTATTGCTTGACAAGAGGAACTTTTTATTCTAGAAATTTAACATTCCAGAGTGTCGGTTTGTACAATGGGCATTGGCCTCTCAACAATAGTGGGAGGGGTTGTGTTTTCTTCTGTTAGGAGGATATGGATATGAAACGTGTCGCTGTTCTGTGCGTTGGCATTCTTGTATTGGCCTTCGTTCCGGCCGTGGTTTCCGCGCAAGGCTTGCTGCCGGGCCTCCCTTCATTCGGAGGAGTATTCGGCGGTGGCGCCACTTGCGGTGAACCTCCGTGTCCTGGACTTGGCCCCCTGGTTGGCTACGTAGGCTGGATGCCCGCCGAAAACCGAAATGTGGGCTTCGGGGCCGGCGGCGGACCTCTGGCCGGTATTTATCAGCTCGATCAAGATTATAATCAGCGCGGGCTTTGGTTGGGGCTTCAGGAGTCGGCTTGCCTCTCCAACTGGCTGAGTTTCATGGCTACCGGCTGGTATCTGATCCCTTCAAATCAGAGTTCGACGGAAGTCTACAACAACGGCATTCTCGGGACGAGAAGCTGGGACACTTCGACGCAATGGTGGTTTGTTGACGGAGCATTTCTTGTCGGCGGCCCTTGCGGGCTGTCGGCCATTCTGGGCCTCAGGTTCGATTACTTCAATACCCAATTTACGAATTCCAATCCTTTTGCCACCTTCGGCCTTGGCTTGCTTGGCGACGGAGCAACCGTCAATTCCCAGGGCTGGATTCCCCTTCTGGGCACCCAGTATGCCTATGCGAGTTCCACCACAAACTTGACCATGAGAGTCGTGGGGTTCCCCGCCTTGTTGGGCAATGCTACGTACACAGAGACTATAGGGGCTCTAGGAGGCGCGGGCAGTGCTCAGTTTAGCGGGACCTATAATAATGGTTACTTCCTGGAAGTCTTTTCGGAGTATTCCAGGATGTTTGGCGGTGGCGGTGTTGGCGTCTTCGCCCGCTGGAACATGACCCATGGGAACTCCAACTCAGATCTCAGCCTGGACGGATTGGGCAGCAGCGGCTTCAGTCTAGGCCTTAATCGGACTTCCTGGACCCTTGGCGCCAGTTTCTCTTTAAGTTTCAATACACCTCTGTGATCTCATGACCCCGGAGAGAAGATCTTTTGATCTTCTCTCCGGTCATTTCAACTGTGAGTCATTGAGTGACGGTTTGCGCGGATGGCCCTCTTCGGAGGGTTTTGTTTTTTTGTCAGGCCGCGAAGCGGTCCCAGTGCATCGCACAACGCTCCATAGGGGATTGTAATAGTGGTCCGTCCCTGAGTCCTTATGCATGACGGAGATGACGGTGCTGCCTCCTGACGAATATACCATGTGGCTGGAACGAAGTCGGACCGGCAAGAACGTCGAAGAGTTGGATAAGTTTTACTCGCTCCTGATCCAGCGTGTGAAGAGAATAGACCCCATCACCATTGCCGAGATGACCGAAGGCGAGTACAGAGGCGGGGACGGGGTCCCCCGTATCGTGATCCCTTTCCTCCATAGTTGGTTTGTCTTGGAATTGCTTCCATACCGCATCCGGGCTGGGCATGAGGTAGTCGACACCCTCCCAATGAAAGTGCTCGTAATGCAGCACCTGATAGCAGCAGCGGAGAACCAAGGAACTGCTGTAAGAGTTATGGGGGAGTGGATTGACTGCCGTTCGTTGCAGCACGGAACCGTAATGGGGGCCCATTTCTCCAAAACAACTTCTGAGCTACTCAACCGCTACTTTTCCCTGCCTCGGAACCAACGGATCTCCCGAGCGCTCCAGTGGGGTGGAAAACCGGTGGATCTTGGGGACGAGGGATTCCTCTTCAAGTTCTTTCCGAGGTTGCCGATCGCACTCATTCACTGGCAAGAAGACGCGGAATTTGCCTCATACAGCAAAATTCTGTACGACGTCTCAGCTAGCAATTACATGCCCACTCACGGATTGGCCGCGCTTACAGAGTTCCTGATTCACAGGCTGGCAGAGGGATAAATGGTACTAAGACGTCTGAACAGGCGCTGTACGGGCGCTTCTTCCGGGCAAAGTATTCGTTGTCATTGAGTTGCCCCACCGGTTGACCCGGTCCCCAGCTTTTCCCTCAACTGTTTCACCCAGGGCCGAATCATCACAGCGTGTGGTGAATCTCCGGCATTTTTCAAGAACATCTCCCACATCTTCAGTGCCCCGACGTTGTCCTTGAGGTCGTCCCTCAGCACGATCCCAAGATTGAATAGGGCCATCGAATGTTCCGGGTCCACATCCAAGGCCCTGCGGAATGCCTTCGCGGATTCCTCGGGTTTGCCCAATTTCCGGTAGCTGATGCCCATGTCGGTCATAACATCTGCATTACGAGGGTCGATCTGCAGGGCTTTCTCGTAGGCTTCCACGGCCTTTGAATGATCACCGACGTCGAAATAGTCGTTCCCCAATTGCACGAGAGTGCCAAGATCGTTAGGCTTTGCTGCCAGCATTTTCTCCAAGCCGGCTATTCGTGTTTTCAACTCAGCTTGTTGGTCTCGTTCCGCGGTAACGGTGCGAGGAGCCTGTACGGCGCCGACGCCGCTGTCGAGCTTCCACGCAGAAAATACTATGCCAGCCAGGAAGCCGGCTACGAAGAACCCCAACCATCCGAGCCACGAAGAGTTTTTTTTCACGGAACCTACTCCCACACGACTTCATTCTAGCGTAACATAAGCAGCCCCAGGATGGAAGAGACTCTCAGTGCAGGACATAATGTGGTAGTTGAAACCTTTTCGACTGTAGCAAATCCGTGGTAAGCTTTGCTTAGTGTTAATCTCAAACATCACAGCAACTCTCCGGTCAGTATTTGGAAAGATCCCCTTGTGCAAGAACAGCCGTCAGGAGATTTATTTATGGAAGATATAAAAAAGAAATACAAAACAGTGATGGATGATCATTTCCCTGAGGCGATGAAGATTGTGTTCGGGGATCAGACACTGAAATACAGGAAGCGTGCCTGGAAAATCGCAGATTCATCGGGGGCCCTTGTAGAAAAAGGGCTACGATACGGTGAAAATCCTGGCCAAGAAGCGGCCCTTTACGAGCTGACGGCAGGTAACTTGGCCCTTGGCGATTGCAAGTTCGTGGTCCCGGGAAAGGGTCTCGTAAGCTCATTGACCGAATCGGAAATGATCCAGGCCGGCAAGCACCCAGGCAAAACTAATCTTACAGATGTAGACAACGCTTTAAATATACTTAAGTTTCTTATGAAAATTTCAACCTGTGCCATAATGAAGCACAACAATCCTTCCGGCGTAGCGGCTCACCCGAGCACTTCCGAAGCATACTACAGAGCCAACATGGCAGATCGCATTGCTGCCTTCGGCGGGGCCGCGGTCTTCAACCGCCCCGTGGACATGCCCACAGCGGAACTGATAGCCGAAAACTATCTCGAAGTGGTGGCCGCTCCTGATTACGAAGAAGGAACCATAGCGATTCTTTCCAAGCGCAGGAACCTGCGGATACTGGCAATACCCAGGATCGACCGACTCCAGGACTATGTGACCATGCGCTTTGTCGACTTCAAATCTCTCATAGATGGAGGAATCATAGTTCAACAGTCCGCTGTTAATGCCATTCGATCTCCCGAAGACCTTGTTCCGGCAAGAGCAAACCATCAGGGCAAGGAATATGTGATAGAGCGTCTCCCCACGGAGCGGGAGATTCAGGACATGATATTCGGCTGGGCCGTGGAGCAGGGTGTTACCTCTAATTCAGTGCTGTATGTGAAAGACCGCTGCACCGTAGGTATCGGGACAGGCGAGCAAGACCGAGTGGGCGTTGCGGAACTGGCTGTAATCAAGGCGTATGTGAAGTACCGGGACCGGCTTTGTTTCGAGCGTCACCGCGTTCCTTTCAATGAACTGAAGGATGAGACAATTTGTGAAAGTCTGGATGAGGAGACTCGAGAATGCAAGGCGGGCCTGTTCGGATCAGTGATGGTGTCCGATGCGTTCTTTCCATTTCGGGACGGAGTGGACGTGGGGATAAAGGAGGGAGTATCTGCTATAGTTCACCCCGGTGGCTCCGACAGAGACTTCGAGTCCATTCAGGCATGCAATGAAGCAAACCCTCAGGTGACAATGATGTTCACAAATCAAAGGGCGTTTAAGCATTGAGCGGCCACGTTGCCTCACGTTGCGGCCGGGTTATCGAGACACGGCCAGGTTCCGAAAAATGATGAGAGTAGTCATAGTTGTCTCGCTGTTTTGGATGGTCGTATTTCAACCCGGGATTTCAGCGGCGATGTCTTTTCAGGAGTTGGACACTCGCATTCTCGATAGTGATCTCGTGGTCAAGAGCGCTCTTGAGATGCCCGACCGGGGAATTCCCAGGGACTTGATACAAAAATGCAGAGGACTTGCTATTTTTCCCGCCGTTGTCAAGGTGGGACTGGTGTTTGGTGTCAGCTTCGGGAGCGGAATTGTTTTCAGGCGGGACGAAAATACAGGCCAATGGAGCAAGCCCGTTTTTTTTAGTATTCGCGGCGGAAGCGTCGGCGTTCAAGCGGGCGCACAGGCTACTGACTTGGTTCTTCTTGTGATGAACGAGGAAGGGGTTGAAGGGCTCCTGGAGGACAAATTCACTCTCGGAGCTGATGTCTCTGTTGCAGCAGGTCCGGTGGGCAGACAGGCTTCAGCAGAAACCAACGTCCGGTTGGATTCCGGCATTCTGTCTTACTCGAGATCAAAGGGCCTGTTTGCGGGCTTGGCCCTGACAGGGGCCGTGCTGGAACCTGACAATGGGGCGAATGAGGTCTACCATGGGAAAGGGATTACGGCTCAAGACGTTTTTTACGAGGGGAAGGGGTCCCTTTCGGACAATGCTCGCCTTCTTATCAAAACCTTGGACGAGGCCACCCGTTGATCAAGCCCATTATCAGACAGTTCCTTTCTCCTCCTCGTAGACAATGTTCCACCATTCGAATTCACACTGAATTATTGGGGGGAGCTGCGAATATCCTGTTTAAAGGGGAAGAAAATTCGTTGATTCAAACCCATGGGCAGTCGGATAGAAAAGATCACTCAAGAAGGTATTCAGTGAAATTGTGCTTTTCTTTGGCTGGGCTCATCACGCTGGTCGCTTGGCATTCTCTCGATCAGAGCGCGTGGGCCGGCCCTCAGGCGCTCAGAGAACAACCTTCCAAGATAGTGATTTTAAAGGCAAAACAACTCTTGGAACTCCATCAAAATGGTAAGACTATAAGGACTTACAGGATTTGTCTGGGCACAAACCCGCTCGGTTCCAAGCGCGTCGTCGGTGATGCAAAAACTCCTGAGGGCGAGTATTTCATCTGTTACAAGAGTGCTGCGAGCCGCTTCCATCGTTTCTTGGGTATCAGCTACCCAGGTGTCGCCGATGCCCAGGCCGCGTTTGAAAACGGATTGATATCACTGGGGAAAAGAGATTCTATCGTCGGCAGTCTCAAGAGTGGGAAAGCCCCATGGGACACGGAATTAGGAGGATGGGTCGGGATTCATGGTTACCCGACCGACGAATATGAGAGGCGGTGGGTGACGCTTCTCTATCCCAAACCTGATAATTGGACTGATGGATGTATAGCGATGTGGAATTTCGAAATTGAAGAGCTCTTTTCGAAAGTTTCTGTAGGCACACCGGTAGTTATCTCGCCATGATCGGCCTCCCTGCCACGAAAAACGACGTGACCTGCGCCACGGCTGATCCGGGCGAAGCCCACACCCCCATTGGAGCTAACTAAGGCTTGTTGTCCCATTGTAAACACCTTGGACGGACGAAAGACTAACTAAATGAAAAACGACCATTTCGAACGCCTTAGATTTGAAGCCATGATTGCCGATATGGCTGCGACTTTCGTTAATCTGCCTGCCGGGGAGGTTGATGCGCATATCGAATCGGCACTCCAGCAACTTGTCGAATTCCTGGGATTCGACCGAGCAACCCTCTTTCAGACCCCCAATGATAGCGGTTACTTCGTAGGGACACACTGTTGGGCGAGGCCGGGCATCGAAAGACGCGTGGGTTATCACATAAATGACATTTCATGGATTTACAATTGCTTGACCCAACAGAAAAAGCCGGTCATGCTAGGCAGCCCTGCCGACCTGCCGCCTGAGGCGGAAGAATTCAAAATACGCATGGAACGGCTCGGGCTCCGATCCAGTGTGCTAATTCCCTTGCTCGCTGGCGCAACCTTTGTAGGTTTCTTAGCTTTCGGGTCCTTTCAGTGCGAGCGATCCTTCCCTCATGACACGCTCAACCGCTTGCGCTTGGTATGTTCCATTTTTTCGAGCGCCCTGCAAAGACGGAACGACGAACTCAGCCTGAAACAGGCTCTGAATGAGGTCCGCGCACTCAAAGACCAACTCGAGGCCGAGAACTTGTCTCTCAGAGAGGAGGTCCGGACCCTTCAGGGCTATGACCGGATCATCGGCAAGAGCAAAAGCATTCGCAGGGTCTTGCAGCAAGTCAAACAAGTTGCCGAGACAGATTCCAGCGTCCTCATTCTGGGTGAGACCGGGACAGGCAAGAATTTGGTGGCCCTGGCTATTCATGAGAACAGTCCCCGAATGGGCCGCAACCTGGTTTGCGTCAATTGCGCCGCATTGCCCCCTTCGATCATTGAAAACGAACTGTTCGGACACGAAAAGGGGGCTTTCACCGGAGCCGTTTCGAAACAGTTGGGTCGCTTCGAGGTAGCAGACAAATCTACTATTTTTCTCGATGAAATCGGCGACCTGCCCCTGAATGTTCAGGCCAAGCTCCTTCGTGTCCTTGAGGATGGTCGGTTCGAAAGATTGGGCAGCCACAGGACCATCGAGGTTAATGTCCGCGTCGTGGCAGCCACCAACCGTGACTTGGCCAAATCCGTGAAGAACGGCACGTTTCGGGAAGACCTATACTACCGTCTGAACGTTTTTCCCATCCCGGTGCCTCCACTTCGTAACCGCATGGAAGATATCCCCCTCCTGGTTGAGGCCTACGCGTCCGAGTTTTCTCGACGTTTCGGCAAAAAACTCGAGAGCATTTCATTCAAGGACCTAAAATCCCTGGGGGGTTACTCTTGGCCGGGAAACGTGAGAGAACTGCGGAACGTTGTGGAACGATCGGTCATCCTGGCCCAAAGCGCGGTCCTCAGAATCAAGGTTCCGGAGTCGCCCGTGTCTCAAGATGGCTCTCCGCTAACCTTGGAAGAAATAGAGCGACGACATATCCTGGATGTCCTCCAGCAGACCCGCTGGCGGGTCAGCGGGCAAAAGGGCGCTGCCGCCATTCTTGACATCCACCCCAAGACCCTCGAATCGCGTATGAAGAAGCTAGGCATCCACCGACCTGCGCAAAATCCTGACATATAGGGACAGCCTTATATATCAGGAAGTCTGGACCGCCTCCACTCTGCCCACACGTGTTCAGATCAGGGGATATCTCCCCTTATATTACAAAGTTATACAGTAGCTTATGGCTCTACGGTCCTTGGCATGGATCATGCTCATACATCGTACTGACAAAAACATCGATAGAGAGGATCACCCTCCATGGAAAAAGCTGCTCCTGTCAACCCTTTGGCTGCCCCAGGAGAGATGTTCACTGGGGAGGCTTCCGTCAATGGTTATCCTGCCGGCAAAGCTTACGCCTGGTACGTCTTTTTCCTGTTGTTCGTCTTAATGCTTCTTGATTTTATGAATCGCTTTGTCATGGCCCCCATTTTCCCCTATTTGAAGGCAGCATGGGGCATCAGTGACACCCAATGCGGCTTTTTGGTGGGGATCGTGAACTGGTCTATCACTCTTTTCGCTGTGCCGGTGGGCGTGCTTGCCGACCGATGGAGCCGCAAGAAGACGGTGGGTTTGATGTCGATTATCTGGAGTCTGGCCACCCTGGCTTCCGCTTTTGTCAACAATTTCACCCAAATGCTTGCTGCGCGATTCGCGCTTGGCATGGGCGAAGCTGGATATGTGCCGGTCGGCAATGCCATGATATCCACTCTGTTTCCTCAGCGTCTCCGAAGCAGGCTGATTGGGCTATTCCTGTGGGGAGCGCCTCTGGGCCATGCGCTTGGGCTGATGTTGGGTGGTTGGATCGCTGTTAGATACGGGTGGCGCAATGTCTTCGGGATTGTGGCACTCCCAGGTCTCATTTTTGCCATCCTGTTTTTCTTCATTCGCGACTACAAGACGGTAGCATTGACTGTTTCCGACCCTGCGACAAAGGCCTCAACCGGAAAGCGAACCATGACCAAGAAGGAAATCATGAAGGGCCTTCTTGGCAGGCCGTCGATGGTGGCCACTTACTTAGGATCGGTGATGGCATTTTTCTTTGCAGGCGCCTTCGGCAACTGGTTGCCTACCTTCTTCGTGCGGGTCCATAATCTGCCGGTCGCCGACGCAGCCGCCAAGGCCGGCCTGATCACGATTGTCACCATCATCGGAAATTATCTGGGAGGTTTTCTGGCGGACAGGCTGGTAGACCGGAGGTGGATCAACGGCCGACTAGTGGCGGCCGCTTTCATGCAATTTCTCAGCTTTTTGCTTTTCGCAGCCGCCTTCGGTTTGGTCCACGGATCGGCCCAAATAACGGTTCTGTTTCTGGCGGGTTTGGTTTACTCAGCTTTTACAGGTCCAGTCTATGCGTCCCTGACGGAACAAGTCCATCCCGGTCTGCGAGCCACCGTAATCTCTGTCATGACTCTTGTTCAAAATATGCTGGGCTTCGCCTTGGGGCCGATCTTCGCCGGAGCGGTTTCAGACAGGTACGGAATTGAGACGGCAATGATCGTCTGCTCTTTTATTCCCTTATTTTCAATGTTGTTCTATCTCCTTGGCGCGGCGTTTTACGCTCGGGACTTGTCCAAAGCGCAAGAAGTAGCAGTCCAAATGGAGGGATAGGCCTCGAAGGTGAATCGATACAACGAGCACGATAAAAACGGGCTCACATCACGTAATCAACGAGAGGGAAAGCAAATGAAACAAAACGTTATAGTTGTGATGTTGGACAGCCTTCAGTTCAACTACGTGGGCTGTTATGGAAACACATGGATCAAGACCCCGAACCTGGACCGGCTAGCCCGTGAGGGGGTACTTTTCGAGAACAACTACATCGAAGGCCTGCCCACTGTCCCCTGCCGTCGTTCGATGCACACCGGCAGGTACTTCCTTCACTCCAAGGGATGGTCGGCCCTGGACATGGACGACACCACCATCGCTGATCTTTGCTGGGGACAGCCCATCGACACGGCCCTGATTCATGACTGCCCGATGTACCGTTTACCGAAGTTCGGGTACTCACGTGGTTTCGACAAGGTCCATTTCATTCACGGTCACGAGGCGGACCACGATTATTATCGCCAGGATCCTCTGATCCACCTCAATCCCATAGACTACATCGATCAGAACGTCCTTGATGCCGCAGACAGGGTGTTGGGCGAGAGGGTTCTCGAGCCCCTGATGGACGAGATGGCATCCTACCTAAAACACCGCCAGTATTGGAAGAGTGAGGAAGACCAAAACGTGCCGAGAGTTATGAAGAAGGCGGTCCAGTATCTGAAGGAGGTGGACCGCAACAAGCAGTTTTTCCTGTGGGTTGACAGCTTTGATCCGCACGAGCCCTGGGATCCGCCTTCTGTGTATGATCCGGATTTGAAGTGTCCGTATGATCCTGATTATAAGGGCAAAGATATGTTCCTGCCGATCATCGCGGAAGTCGCGGGCATATACACGGAGCCGCAGTTGCACCACATCCGGATGCTCTATGCCGAGAAGGTGACGATGTGCGACAAATGGGTCGGGTACCTGATGGATCAGGTCAAGGCCATGGGATTAGAGGACAATACGCTCTTCCTCCTGGTCTCCGACCACGGTGAACCCATGGGGAACGGTGAGCACGGCCACGGCATCATGCGCAAATGCCGCCCGTGGCCTTACGAGGAGCTGGTGCACGCTCCGATGATCATGAAGGGCCCCGGCCTGCCCGTGGGCAAGCGAGTCAAGGGGTTCACTCAGTCTTGCGATGTGGCTCCCACGGTGACCGACTGGCTGGGCCTCGGGGTGCATCCGCTTCACCAGGGGAAGAGTCTGCTGCCCCTGGCCAAAGGGGAGGTCGATAAAGTTCGCGATTTTGCCATTGCCGGGTATCACCGCTATTCGGCTTCGATCATCACTGACGATTTCTCGTTCATCCATTGGACTCGTCCGGATGAGCGCACTGCGCATGAAAGCACTGCCCAGATGTACGGGGTGGGTTTTGCAGAACACGCGGAACATCTCGCCGCCATGGTCAAAGGCGATAACCGTATCGCCGGTTTCATCAGATCCGCGGCTGAACAGCGCCTCAAACAGGCTGCCACACTGGACGGAGAGGATCAGTGGACCTGTACTCCGGGGAGCGTGGCCAAGGTGCCGGAGAAGGACGGGCTTTTCGACCGCCAGGCCGACCCGTTCCAGTTGAAGAATATCGCAAACAAAGATCCGAAGAAGGCCGCGGAAATGTACGAAACTCTGCGCGAGTTCATGGCGGACCTCCGCACCAGCTAGCCGTCAGGAAGGCGGCACGAGGCGAACCTCCCGGATGCGAGGGCAGCCAGTACTGTCCTCGCCCGCGCCTCAGCAAGAATCAACGTACCATGGAAGAGATCGTCATCTGGGAGACCAACGCGGAGACGGTTCGAGCCTGCGAGAACGCGGTGTTGGAAGCGCTCAAGGAACTGGGACTTAAGGGGACCATTATGGTCAACTCGGAGCCACCTTTGATTTCGCGCAACCAGCTCTGGGAGCGGTTGCCAGTGTTAGAAATTCGAGGACAGCATTGGAGCCTCCATCCCGGTGAGTCCTTCACCACTGAGCAATTGGTACGATTGTTTCGCAGAATCTTTGGAAACCAGCAGCCTGTGGATCACGAAAAGGAATAGGCCATGTCAGACGAAACCACTATCACTGACGCGAATTACCGCGAGAACCTGAATCGGGTGAATGCGGTGGTTCTTTTCTATAAGAAGCTCTGTCCTAACTGCAAGGCCTTAGAGAAAATGCTGGAGAAGTTTTTCGCTGTTAATCCGGAAGTTCAATACAAACGTATTGACAGCGAGGAGTGCCCGGAGGCGATGAAGACCTTCGACGTTAGCCTAGTGCCTACGCTTCTGATCCTCAAGGGCGGGATTGTGGCAGGCAAAAAGGTGGGTCTGATGAATCTGAAGGAGATGACCGATTTCCACAGATCCGTATAGGGGATTCAAACGAGTCAGGATGGGCATACACGGGGAAGGACGAGTAACTAGAGGTACAAGGGCTATGAAACCGACCAAAGATTTCGACCTGATAATCCTGGGTGGAGGAATCGCAGGGATGACCGCGGCTATCTTCGCTGCCCGGGCCAATCTCAGGACGGTGATCGTGGAAGAAAGGGCGTGCGGAGGATTGGCGAGTTGGACCAACACCGTGGAGAACTTCCCCTCGCACATCTCCATCAACGGCATGGAATTGATGGAGCGAGTTCTTGCACAAGTGGAGAACCTGGGCGTGGTGGTGGATCAGGCCGCCGAGATAGAGCGTCTGGACCTTGCCGGGTCGCCAAAGTCAGTCGAGACCGGGGATGTGGTTTATGTTGGCAAGGCGATTATTCTGGCGACGGGTCGCCAACCCATCAGACTTGCTCTGGACACCGACTGTGACTGCATCCACTACTGCTCGGTCTGCGATGGCTCGGCTTATGCGGGAAAGAAAGTGCTCGTGGTCGGGGGAGGGAACAGTGGTTTCGACGAATCGCTGTATCTGCTTTCCCTGGGAGTGAAGGAGATCCTCATGGTGGAAGCGTTGGAGCGGTGCTGCGCCACCGAAAGTACTCAATCCAAGCTGTGCAGCCACACCAACGTCGACATCAGAACCGCCACCTGCGTGGCCGGAGTGGCCAAAGAAGGGACTGGCTCTCGGGTGACCCTTGAGAACCGAATTTTGGAAACAACGGAATCGGTCTATGTGGACGGCTTGTTCGTCTTCATCGGCCAGAAGGCGAATACCCAACTCTTCAAACGCCTCATCGACCTCGATCCCCATGACTATATTGTGACCGGGCCGAACCGAGAGACCAATCTGAGGGGCGTCTATGCCGCGGGTGACGTGGTTCAGAAAAACTACCGATACCTCACCACCGCCATGGCAGACGGAACCATTGCTGCATTGGCCGCGGAGAGGTTCATCAGAGGGGAACGGGAGGCAGCAGACTCTGTTGTCGGCGCATCCGACCGCGGGCTCCCAGTGTAAATCGACTGAATTCAGTGGAGTAAAGAGAAACGGAGACCATGAAGGTTATTTTGTACTGCTGAACTGTCGTCCTCCGGGCAGCACTGCTCGAAAATGATCCATTAGGATTATCCGAATAACTCAACCGACCCCACGGCTCCCTTAGGAACTTACCGCAATCTGATAGCGGGTCTCTTCTCCCAGGCAGGTGGGATTTCCTCAAGGTTTGCTTTTGCGGGATCCTGCCTTTTCAAGGTCTTCCTCATTCTGTTTCAGGTAGCTCTCAGCTTGCTGAATAAGGTTTTTCAGGTCGGGCACGGACATCGTGTGCAAGTAGTCGATTTCCCCCTGAATTTCTTTCAAGATGTTGGCAAGTTTGGCTTGGCGTTCTTCAATCACCAGAAGGGTTGCTGCAACCTCTGTAGAGAGTCCCGATAGGCCGAGAATTCTCTTTCTGCTTAACAGCCAGATGGTGACAGGGAAACCTACTGCTATGACTATCAGAGCAATTACCATCAATCTTACATACCCGATTAGCTCCGCACCGATCATTTTGTTGAAGTAAGATCGTTCCTCCGATTTTTTGCCTGCGGTCTCGATCGACTGGAGCTTTTTCTCTATCTGGTCCCACCGGTCTTCCTCGGCCATCTGTGTCTCAGGTGGGGCCACCTCTCCGGGAGTTTGGGCAGTCATTGTGGTCTCGGTCTTCGGGAGAACTGAAACCGCCGTCGTATCTTGAGCAAATACCGAGAGATCAATCAGGCAGCAGATAGTCGCAACCAGCGCCAGACAACACGCACTCCTGACGATGAAAAAACCAACCTGCCCTTTGTCCGACTTCCTGTCTGTCATGTCCGCAACTCCATCATTTGATAATCCCTATTTCCTTTCCGACGCGGCCGCATATCTCCACGACCTTTTCCAGGTCCTCCATAGAATGCGTGGCCATAAGACACATCCTTATTCTCTGAGCCCCCTGCGGCACGCCGGGAGCCAAAACGCAATTGGTGAAGAGTCCCTCTTCGAAGAGACGTTTCCAAAAGTAGAGGGCGCGCATGTCGTCTCCTACGATTAAAGGGACTATTGGAGTCTGAGTCGGCCCTGGATCAAACCCTAAGGAAGTGACCTTTTCCATTAGGAAGTGAGTATTTTCCCAAAGATGCTCCCTGATTTTCGGCTCCGTCTCGATTACTTCAAGGGCCGCCTGAACGGCCGCGATAGCGGATGGGGGCATGGAGGCAGAAAAGATCAAAGCACGGGAATGATGCTTGATATATGAAATTACCCGCTCCTCGCCTGCAACGAAACCGCCGAGAGATGCAAAGGACTTGCTGAACGTCCCCATGACCAGATCCACCTGGTCTGTTAAACCGAAGTGCTCCAGAGTCCCTCTACCCGTTTCGCCCAGCACTCCCAGTCCGTGGGCGTCGTCTACCATGATCCGAGCGCCGAACTCCTTAGCCGTGGCAACGATCTCCGGAAGGGGGGCAATGTCCCCTTCCATGCTGTACACACCATCTACAATTACCAGTATCCCATCGGAGTCAGTGCTGGCTTCAAGATTCCTGCGAAGAGACTCAATATCATTGTGCCGGAAGCGCCTCACCTTGCCGAAGCCAAGGCGAACCCCTTCAAGAATACTTGCATGGACTAGACGATCCACGATGACCGTGTCAGTCCTCATGAGGAGCGGGGCAATGACTCCTTGATTGGTCAGAAAGCCGGTGGAAAAAACCTGGGCCGCTTCCATGCCCACAAAGCGGGCAAGTGAGACTTCAAGCTTCTCGTGGATATCGAGAGTGCCGTTGAGGAATCGGGAACCCGAACAGCTCGTTCCGTACTCCTCCAGCGCTCTCATGGCGGCTTCCTTGACTTTGGGATGAGTGGTGAGTCCCAAGTAGTTGTTGGAGCCAACCATGATCATATCCCTGCCATTGACCGTGCAGTGGGGGCCGTTCAGTGAAGATATTGCTTTGAAAAACGGGTAGATCCCGGAGGATATGGCCTCCTCAAGACTCAGTTCTACGCCGTTTTCGGAAACAACAGGGTTACGGGTGAACGAAAAGCATTTCTCAAAAAGATCAGACATTGTGCAGTGTTCCCGTCTGATTCGATCCCTTGGCTCTGAACCTCATGGTCACATGGAAGGTTTCCGGCCGGAACCAACGGGATGCCTACTCTCCCTCATTTTGATGTCCTTCACCATGAAAAACGACGGCCGGTGCGAGTCCAGGCCGACGTGCTCTCAGGAATCGCTACTGTCGTCTCCAAGGCAAAGATCCAGACAGTATCTCACGGGTTCCAGGAACCTTTGTTGGGCAACCGACAGCCCTCTTTCACTTATGCCCTATGAACCAGCAATTCGTCAAGGTTAGCACTTGGGTTCGAATGTCTCAACAGGTTAGGTCCTGAATGAAAATTCGCCAGAGAGAAGTTCTGGTATGCATGAACCGTCAAGACTTATCCGGTCTCTCGTTTAAAAGCAGAGGACCCACGCGGAATTAAAAAAGAGGGCCCAGAGAGACCCTCTTTTTTACTCGGTTGCCGCCTGTTATGGAAGCATCGTGAGACCGCTAGTACGCTGACAGGAACTCAGCCATAATATCAACCGATTGCTTTTCAACGATTTTGTCGAAAATCTTGTCTTTTACGTCTTTGGGAAGGAGCTCGATGCTCTTCGTGGTAGCGCTGTCGAATTTGGCTGTCGGGAAAGTCTTCAGTATCTTATCTTTTTGGGCGTCATTGGCATAGACCCTGAGCACTTTCAGCCCTGCCAGCATCTCTTCCGGCAAGTCGGCCAGTCCGGCTTTTTGCAACTTTGCGTATCTATCTTCGTTGATCCAGATGTTGATCGGATATTTTTCCTCGGCCATTGTGTAACCTCCTACTTCAAGGGCGGGATTTCGAAAACAGGAATCCTCTTTTCGAGATAGTTGTCGGTAACGAACGGGGAACCGAAACCGTACTTTTCTCCGCTTTCAATCATTACATCAAATACTTCGGGTCTGTAAATGAGGCGCGGCGGTTTGACCCCGTCTAGCACGATGCTTCGCATTACCGTTCCGCTGAACTTCTGCCACTCTTTCTTATGGTCGCAAATGCCCTCCGAAGTAATTTCGCCGCAATGCGGGCAGTATAGCCAGTTCATGGAATAAACCGGCGTGATGTTCA
>JBKQMK010000593.1:0-10465 GCA_052146735.1 Desulfomonilaceae bacterium
ATCCGGTAGTGAGCCCCCATCTGCCAATTTCCAAAAAACATGTCCTCAAAAACCACAGGCAACCAAAGACTGCTCACAGTGGCTCTTCATCCAGAGTAGTCAGTCATTGAACGGTCACTACTGATCAAGAATGTCCTCAGCCGGAATTACGAGTGTCCGCAGTAGCATCCAGCAACGGAGTTCAACGCGATCCGGGAAAACGCTATAGTCTTCCACATATTTTTTGCAGATCGCTCTGACACGTATATAGGGAAAGGCTGAGGTGAATTGATCATCATAAACTTCCCCGTCGTCAGGAGCTCAGCAATTTAGTTTGCTATTTATTTTACGACCTTTAGCATTTGTTTGAATTTGTCTCCCCCTGCTACTCTAAGCAGTTCGAATAAGGCGGTTTCTGCGCTGGTTAGCGAAGCACCCAGCTCTTTGCATCGCTCCAGGCCGACTTCTTTGTTGGACGTAGTCCTGGCGGAGACTGCGTCCGTGACCACGTGCACCTCGCACCCCAGGTTCAGCAGGTCCGCGGCGGTCTGATAGACGCATACATGAGACTCAATACCACAGAGAAGGGCCTGCTTGCGGTTGAGCTTTAGGAGTTGTTCCATGAACCGCTCTTCCCCGCAGCAACTGAAGCTCAACTTGCTGATCGGTTGCATGTCGGAGAGGAGCGCCGCGACTTCATAAACGGTTGGCCCTAAGCCTTGGGGATTCTGTTCGGTCCACAGAATGGGTAAGCCGAGAATTTTGGCTCCCTGCACCATCTTCACAGCGTTTTCCACCAGGGCTTGTTTTTCGTGCATGGCACGGACGAGCTTTTCCTGAAAATCTACCACCAAAAGAACAGCATTTTCCGGCGTCAGCATGCTCACGTCTCCTCCCTTCGATCTAAACCTGGGTTTACCCTAAATGTTGAGGAATTAAGCCACCTGCCCTTGATGTGGTAGGTCTTACCGTCATTCCGGCAAAAGATCTAATCCAGTCCCGCGCAGACCGCGGGATTCTCCGGGGTGACGATGTGGGATGATAAGATTTTTCTTAAGTCGACAGAGCTGGGGCTCACCCTCCTTCCGAGATCTTGGATAGAACTTTTTCTCTGCCTTTTGCATTAAGTTTGAGTACCGCCACACCGCCGCATTTTGCGCAGACTTTTCCCCGAGGCATTCCTTCGTCGTCGAGCAATTTCCCAACCTTACGATAGTCTGTCTTGAGCAAAGTCATGCCGCAAAAGGGGCATTCCATTACCACCCGCGTTTCAAAGAATAACATCTTTGCGCGTCTGATCTTGGGAGACATGTGCTCACACAATTAGCGGCGGCACCGGCAGCCGCTCTTTGAGGCAAGCTTAGGTTACTGGTTTGCAGAAGTGTGGCCTGGATCGGGTCCCATAATGTTCAGAGGCGATTTACCTTCTCCCGCCTCTCCAGTTACATACCCGAACTCATCCTTCACAATTTGCGCCACCTTCTTGTACAAAGTCCTTAAAGGAATATCTGCGGGACAGACCTCTGTGCACAAATTACAGTCGATGCATCTCCCGGCCATGTGAACAGCGCGGGTGAGGTGGAACATGGGGTTTTCGGGAGGCAAATCTCCGGTTTTGATCAGCTTGTCCTCTTCAAGCGAACAGACGTTGCAGAAACAGACCGGGCAAACATCTCGGCAACCGTAGCACTTTATACAGCGATCGAATTCCCCCATCCAGTAAGCCAATCTTCCCACAAGGTCCTTGGCCATAACCTCATCGACACTGGCGTTGGAAACCGGCTCGGCCTTTTCCCCCGCGACAAACTCGTCAGGAAAAGGTTTGCGACATTCATGCGCACGGGCCAATTCCTGAGGGCATGCTATGCCCACTCTCATAATCCTCTCCGCAGTGCCGATCTGGTTCCAGCGCAACAATTCATTCAAGGCCCGTTCGTCGCACCCGCGCAACAGCACTCCGAAAACCTTTTCAGGCTCACGGCTGAGAACCGTCATAAGAAGGCGGGCGATGGGATAACGGGCGTCTCCCGGGCCTTCCAAGTCCCCCAGGCTGAAGCCATTGTCGAGGTCATCCGGCTTTTCATAAAGGTACGGAAGGATGTTTCCCTCGTGATTCTTGAGGCCCAAGAATGCCGCTACCTTTCCCTCGCTTAAATGGGCCTTTACGTGGTCTCTTACTTGTTCGATCATGTTATCTCTCAGTCGGCTCGTTTGCCGCAATTTCTTTTTGAGTGCTACCTGCTCTCCATCGTTTCGTAGCCTAAATCACGTCTATCCCGCCTTCTCCATTCCAGAGGCGCGGCCGAGCGGGGATGGTCCCAAGGCCCGGATCTTTTCGACAAAATCAGTGACCACCTGAGCGAAACGCGGTCCTTCTGCCGAAGAGACCCATTTGAGCACGAGCCGCTCCGGATCCACTCCCGAGAACTCGAGGAGTTTTTTCATGAAAGCCGTTCTTTTCACCGTCATGTAATTACCATACAGGTAATGGCAGTCGCCGACGTGTCAGCCCCCCACAAAGACGCCGTCCGCCCCTTTCTGAAAGGCCTTCAATATCTGGTGCGGCCCGACGGTTGCGGAACACAAGGTCCTGATGGTCCGGAGGTTGGGGGGATATTGCAAGCGGCTCACGCCCGCCAGGTCCGCTCCCGCATACGCGCACCAATTGCAGAGAAAGCCAATTATCGTCGGTTCAAACTGTTCGTTGGACATTTCCTTCCTCTTCAAGTCATCCGGCAAGGGCCTGTTCAATCTGAGCATAAATCTGGTCGCTTGAAAAACCTTCGAGTCGTGCACTCGCCGATGGGCAGGTGGCCGCGCATCCGCCGCACCCCTTGCAGAGGACCTTGTTCACCTGGCAAATGCCTCTGTCTTCCATGTAGTTGATGGCGCCGTACGGGCAGACGTCCACGCATCCCAGGCAACCGCAGCACGTATCCGCGTTGATATCCGCGACAACGCCGCTGGTGTAAAGCGCTTCCTTGGAAAGAACCCCCGCGGCCCGGGAAGCAGCTCCAAGACCCTGAGAAATGGCCTCTCTTATGGTAGAAGGGAACCGGGCGTTCCCGCAAAGGTACACACCGTCTGTAGCGAAATCCAGCGGCTTCAGCTTCACATGGCCTTCGAGGAAAAAGCCATTCGCGTTCACGGGGACTTTCAGCATCGTCGATATGTCTCCGACGTCCTCTTGAGCGATCAACGGCGTGGAAAGAACCACCAGATCAGCCGGGATAGCCATTTCTTTTCCCATGCGCAGATGGTAGACCTTGACTTGGCCGTTCTCCACTGCGGGCGGCCTGTCCGGATCGTACGTCACGTACCTGACGCCCATTTCCTTTGATTTTCGGAACATGTCCTCGTTCTCTACGCCGTACATCTGCATGTCACGGTAGAGAATTGTCACAGCCGTCGCGGGTTCCGCCTCTTTGAGGAGTACGGCATTCTTGACCGCTGTCATGCAGCAAATGCGAGAGCAGTATGTACGCTCTTCGCACCGGGAGCCCACGCACTGCACCATAACCACACTCTTTGGCTGGGAACCCCCCTGTTTGAGCATGGCTTCCAGTTCAAGATGAGTAATGACATTCTCCCCGTCATAGCTGAAGAGACCTTCAGGCTTCAGGACACGCGCACCGACAGCCACAACGATGACGCCGGCATTAATTTTGCTCTCCATCCCATTTTCCGACAAGGTTACGATAAAATTCCCAACGTAACCCTCGACTTTTTTTACTTCGGACAAAGTATGGATCTTGACCTTGGGATTGCTCTCAAGCCTCGCCGTCAGGTCGTTCACCAGGATAGACGGGGGTTCATGCGCGGGCAAAACCAGGTTTAAATCGTTGAGCAGACCTCCAAGGCGATCCTGCTTTTCTACAAGATCAACCTCGTACCCCATGTTACCCAGAGCCATGGCCGCGGACATCCCCGACACGCCGCCACCTATGACGACGGCACTGTGATACAGGCCTAGCTTTATCCGGCTCAATTCCTTCAGCCTAGCTGACTTGGCCACTGCCATCCCGATCTGTGCTTTGGCCCTTTCCGTCCCCTTTTCCCCTTCCCTCATGTGGACCCATGAGCACTGGTCACGGATGTTGGCCATCTCGAAAAGATAGGGATTCAATCCCGCCTCCTCGCAGGCGCTCTGAAACAGAGGCTCGTGAGTCCTCGGTGTGCACGAGGCCACCACAACGCGGTTAAGGTTCTCCCTTGGTATAGCTTCTTTTATCTCGTTTATTCCACCCTCGGAGCAGGTGTATAGGTTTTCCTGAACAAAGACCACGTTGGGGAGAGTTTTGGCGTACTCGACCAGTTCTTTCATTTGCAGGTATCCCGCTATGTTGGAACCGCAGTCACAAATAAAAACGCCCACTCTAACGTCAGATTTTTCTTCTTGTTTCAATCTACTCTCTCCCTCATATAGCCAGCGCCCGGCCGCCTGTCATGACCGCTTCCGCTGCGCGGGCCGCTGCACTGCTCGCCTGGGCTACGGACTCGGGAATATCAAGAGGCCCCTGAGCGCATCCGCACGTGTAGATTCCAGGAACGTTGGTATCCAACGGCCTACTGGGGTGGGTCTTGACGAAGTTGTTCTCTTCCAGTTCTAAGCCGAGAAGCTCCGCGAGCCTGGGGATCCCCCGAGGAGCCGAGCAAGCATTGGCCAGAATCACCATGTCCAGCGTCATGCTTACAACCTTACGCTGCTCTGTATCCTCGTAGTAGACCACCGGATTAAGCTCCTCGTCCTGAAGGATCTCGGCAACGCGTCCACGAACGTATTTAAGCCCTGATACCTTGGCCCCGCGCACCTTGTATTCTTCGAAGCCTTTTCCGACTGTCCGCAGATCCATGTAGAAGATGTACGATGCGGTCTCAGGCTCATGTTCTTTGGCGATTATTGCTTCCTTGATGGAATGCATGCAGCAATAGCTTGAGCAATACTTGTGGAATCGAAAATCCCGCGAACCCACGCACTGGATGAATCCGAGCTTCTTGGCAGTGTGGTATTTGTGTACATGCTCTTCCAGCCATTTTTGCTCGCTGGCTAGAGCCCCTGCTTCGGCCACATCTTCGGATTTTTCCGCTTTCTTGATTAGCTTCGAGATTTCTTTGAGTCTGGCTTCGCCATGAACGACAGAGGGACGCGTCAGATGGCCTTTGGTCGGGCCGCCCGCGCTCAACAGGCGTTCCATTTCCAGGGAAGAGATGACGTTGGGCAGTTTCCCGTAACCATATTCCGAAATCTGGGTCGCGTCGAAGAGTTCATAGCCGGTGGACACGATTACCGAAGCCACATTAAGGTCCACATAGGAATCTTTTTGCTCGTAATCAACAGCCTTAGCCTGGCAGACCTTGGCGCAGACGCCGCATTTCTGTCCTTGTAGGACCTTGCACGCACTGGGATCGATGGTAAATACGGAAGGTATCCCCTGAGCATAATCCTTGTAAATTGCCTTGCGCTGATCCAGCCCGAAATTGAACTCGTTGGGCACCTTCGTGGGACACTTCTCCGCACAGGCTCCGCACGCAGTGCATCTCGTATTGTCAACGTATCGAGCTTTCCTGTGGACCTTGGCCTTGAAGTCACCGACCTGGCCCGAGAATTCAGTTACCTCGCTGTAAGCCAACAGGTTAATGTTCGGATGCCGACCGACATCCAGCAGCTTAGGCGAGAGAATTCATATAGTGCAGTCATTGGTGGGAAAGGTCTTGTCCAGTTGGGCCATTTTGCCCCCGATGCTGGGGTTCTTTTCCACCAGATGGACTCGGATGCCCATCTCTCCAAGATCCAAAGCGGCCTGCATCCCCGCTATCCCACCGCCGATGATAAGAACTTCCTGTGAAGCCATAATTTGTTACCGTCCTTCGGTTCAACAGCATTCAGGTGTCAGCTGGACTGTTGACAAATGTCAGGTCTTGAGGGTCTGAGCCAGAAGATCATTTATGTCACGGATCTTCAGGTCTATCTCCGTGTCCCGCAGGGCACAGTTTAGATGCACGCGGCACTTCGTACAAGCGGTTACTATGGTCTCCGCTCCTGTTGCCACGGCCTCGTGCAGCCGATTTTTCTGTATTGCTTTGGAGCAGCTCGAGCAACCCATCCACGCGCTCGTACCACAACAGAGTCCGTTCTCGCGATTATGCTCCATCTCTTTCAGGGTGATTCCCGGGATGCTCCGGATCAACGTTCGAGGAGCATCCATGATTCCTGCCTGGCGGCCGAGCCGGCAAGGATCATGATAAGTCACAACGCCTTCAAGGGGAGCGAAGCTAACGGCTCCCGATGCCACCTTGTCAGCGAGAAGTTCGTAAAAGTGAACTAGTTCAAGGTCCATTTGTCCCAATACTTCGGGATAGTATTTCTTAAAAGTGAGGTAACCTTCAGGGCACTGGAATACCACACGTTTGCACCCCAGGCTCTTTATAAGGTCAACGTTGCGACGTGCCAGCTTAGCGAAGTTTTCTCTGTCGCCGTTCCACATGAGGTCGTGGCCGCAACAGCGTTCGTCATCGTGTATGACCGGTTCGATTCCGATGGAATTGAGAAGTTTTAAGACCCCTTTGGGCCCATCCATGACGTCCAGATTCCAATCGTCATGAAACTCCACATCCATAAACGGAGCACACCCGACAAAGTAGTACGTGTCACCGGATTCTGATATCCGGCCTGCCTCTTTCGCCCATTCGGTTTTGCTCTGCTTTACGTCCAAGGTCTGCATTCTCATGATGGTCTGGAAGAGACCCCGGTGCGCCGGAACTCCGCCCTTCCCTTGCTTCACCGCCTCCTCGCGTACCATCCGGACGAACTCAGGATAATCTATCTTGGATGGACATCGAGAGCTGCACTGACCGCACGAAAGGCAGGACCAGATGTTAACATCCTCCAGGGGGTTCTCTTCTTGATCCATGAGAACCTTTTCGACCATCAGACGGGGCGAAAAGTCAGGAGTGACTCGCGAAACAGGACAACTCCCCGTGCAGATCCCGCAGTCCAGACAATAGTAGGCCTGAGTGTGATCGACAATTTCCGGTAGTTTCATGCGGCGGTCTCCGTCTTGGCAAGTCGATTCCTGCCCAGCTTCCGGACTTCCTCGGTAAACGTCCGGATCACCTCGGCAAACCGAGTGCCTTCTGAGGCGGACACCCACTCCCGTCGAAGGCGTCCGTCTTCGATGCCTAGCAGTTTCATAAGCTTACGGGTTTTGTCTAGGACCTTCTGCGCTTTTTGATTACCTTCCAGGTAATGACATTCGCCGAGGTGTCAACCCGTAACAAGGACGCCGTCCGCGCCCTTCTCAAATGCTTTCAGAATGTAGGACGGAACGAGCATGCCCGAGCACATCAGCCGGATCAACCTGATGCTCGGCGGATATTGCATTCTGCCCACGCCCGCGAGATCGGCTCCTGCGTAGGAACACCAGTTGCACGCGAACGCTATGATTTTGGGGTCAAACTCAGTGGTCATGTTGTCTCCACGAAAAGGAGTTTTATGTCTCGATCAGCTTCCGTTCAACCGCCGTCTCAGGACTTAACTCAGAGCGGCGTCTATCATGTCCCCGACCTGGTCGTCTTTGAAATGGCGGACTTCTGCGGCCCCTGTCGGGCAGGCCACGCCGCAAGCGCCACATCCCTTGCACAGGGCAGGGTTAACCTCGGACCTCATCACGCCGGGTGCCACTTCCTTGAGTTCCGGAGCGTGGAATGGGCACACGTCTACACAGCGGCCGCAACCTCTGCAAAGATACTCGTCAATGAAAGAAACCATGCCCGGTGCGTCTACATACCCGCGGGCCAGAGCCTGGGCCGCATGCGAAGCCGCGGCATCGGCCTGAGCTATGGTTTCGTCCAGAGGCTTTGGATAATGAGCCAAGCCCGCGAGGAAGACACCATCCGTAGCGAAATCCACAGGTCTTAACTTCATGTGAGCTTCGAGGAAGTAACCGTCTTCGTTCGTCGAAATCTTGAACATCCGGGCCAGTTCTTTGTTGTTCTCATTTGGGACCACTGCCGCAGCGAGTACCAGGCTGTCGGCTTCCAGAGTCATCGTGCCGCCAAGGATGAGGTCCTTGATCTTGACCACTATTTTTTGGCCGGCTTCAACGACAGGCGGAGCCTCGGGTTCGTACCGGGCGAAGACCACCCCAATCCTGCGCGCCTGCTCGTAATATGGCTCGTTGAGCCCATAAGTGCGTATATCGCGATAGAGCACATATATATTTGCAGCAGGATTGGCTTCCTTTAGGGCGATGGCATCATTTACAGTGTGATTGCAGCAGACCTTGCTGCACCACGGCCGCTCTTCGCAGCGAGAGCCCACACACTGGATGAAGACCGTAGTACCTGCCTTCATGACAGCCGGGTCCTGAGCCTTCATTGCTTCGCTCATCTCGAGATGAGTCCTGATTCGCGGATCGGAGCCGTACCCATAAATGTCAGGCTTCCATTCACTTGCCCCAGTGGCCACCACTGCCACACCGTGCTCGATCTCGACAGGCTCACTCCCTCCACTGGCGATTTTCGTCTTGAAACTGCCGATAAAACCCTGGACGTCCTCGATCCGGGCATTGAAATAAACGCTGATCTTGTCGTTGGAGGTAATCTTGTGCACCAACTGCTCCAGGTATGACCCTACCTCTTCCCCTTTGATGGTGTGAGCCAATTTCAGGGCATTGCCGCCGAGCTTGTCGGAAGCTTCTACGAGATGCACAGGGAATCCCTGATCTGCGAGGTTCAAAGCTGAGGTCATTCCTGCAACTCCGCCGCCGATCACGAGGGCCGATTGAACCATCCCCAACTGTTGATCCTGGACTTGTTCGAGCAATCGCGATCTGGCCACGGCCATTCGGATGAGATCTGCCGCCTTCTCAGTGGCCTTCTCTTTCTCTTGCATGTGAACCCAGGAACAATGCTCGCGAATATTCGCCATTTCCACCAGGTATTTGTTCAAGCCTGCTTCACGGGCGGTCTCCTGGAATAGAGGCAAATGAGTGCGCGGAGTACAGGAGGCCACTATGACGCGGTTGAGACTGTTCTCCTCTATCACTTTCTTGATCTGTTGCTGCGCGTCCTGAGAGCACGTGAAGAGATTTTCGCCCGCATAGGCCACTCCCGGCAGAGTCTTGACCCGTTCCACAACGTCGGGGACGTTTACTGTCGACGCGATGTTGATGCCGCACCTGCAGACAAATACTCCTATTCTCGGTTCCTGGCCTGTAAAATCTTTTTCCGGGGGAAGCTGCTTTTTAGTGGTGAGCGTGTTGCGCTGGTCCGCGAGCAGACGCACCGCAACTCCAGCCGCTGCCGAGGCTTCCATAACCGTTTGAGGAATGTCCTTGGGGGACTGGAATGCGCCTGCAACAAAGACACCCGGTCGTGTAGTTTCAACCGGGTCAAACGTACCAGTGGCGCAGAAATGGTTTTCGTCCAGATTAACGTTGAGAAGACGGGCTGTTTCCAGAGTGGATTCGGAAGGCTTGATGCCAACGGCAAGTACCACCATATCAAAAGTTTCAGTGATCAACTGGTTGTTTTCCGACAGATACGTTATCTGAAGGTCCCTCGTGACGGGGTCCTCCACTACTCGGCTGACCATGGACCTGATAAAACGAACCCCGCCGTCGCCTTTAGCGCGCTCGTAATACTTGTCGAAGTCTTTGCCGTATGCGCGAATATCCATGAAAAAGATGGTAGGTTCTATTGAGGAGTCATGCTCCCTGGCAATTACGGCTTCCTTGATGGAAGCCATGCAGCAGACAGAGCTGCAATGAGGCATCCCTTTCCTTCGGTCCCTGGACGCTACGCACTGAATCCATGCAATCTTGTGCGGATGCCTCCCGTCGGACGGGCGCCTGACCTCCCCTTGAAATGGGCCCGATGCGCTGAGTATGCGCTCCATTTCCAGGTTGGTAACCACATTGGGCATCCTGCCATGTCCGAATTCCGACACGCGGGCTGTGTCGAATAGTTCGTACCCCGGTGAAAGGATCACCGCACCAACTTGAATATCTTCTATGGCGTCTTTCTGCTCGTAGTCCACAGCGCCTGCCGGACAAATCTTCTTACAAACACCACATTTCTTTCCCAAAAACACGCGGCAATTCTCCGTGTCGATGGTGTACACGGACGGGATTCCCTGGGCATAATCCTTGTAAATCGCCTTTCGCATGTCGTGGCCGAAATTGTATTCATTCGGAATTTTGGTTGGACACTTTTCAGCGCAGGTCCCGCATGAAGTACACTTGTCCGGGTCTACGTACCTCGCCTTTCGGCGAACTTTGACGCGAAAGTTTCCAGCCTCGCCTTCGATGCCCTCGATTCGGCTGTAAGCAAGAATCTCAATATTAGGGTTCTGCGCAAGAGTCTGCAATTTCGGAGAGAAAATACAAGCGGAGCAGTCATTTGTCGGGAAGGTCTTGTCTAGCTGAGCCATTACCCCACCGATACAGGGTTTCTCCTCAACCAGGTATACTTTGAAGCCTGACTC
>JBKQMK010000594.1:0-4083 GCA_052146735.1 Desulfomonilaceae bacterium
CGCTCAATGCGAGAGATGCCATGCCCGAAGGTGGCATACTAACCATACAAACGACCAACATTGACCAAGGGCATTTCTCCGTGCCATCGGGAGCAAAGTCCGGGAATTATGTGCTGCTCACCGTTTCGGACACGGGAAGCGGTATGGACAAAGAGACTTTGGATCGCATTTTTGACCCTTTCTACAGTGCGAAAGGGCTGGCATACAAAACCGGGTTAGGGCTTGCTGTGGTCCACGGCATTATTGAGCAACATGGCGGATATATTAGTTGCGACAGTAAGCCTGGGAAAGGCACCACTTTCAAGATTTACTTTCCAGCAGCGGTGGTAAGAAAACCGGGCGCCCTTTCCGAAGAGGCCCAACCCCCAGGAGGAACAGAGACGATTCTGTTAGTGGATGACGAAGAATTCATAAGGGATCTGGCAATCCGATTTCTAGATCATGCGGGTTACCGAGTAATTATCGCTGAGGATGGCCGAAAGGCTGTGGAAGTATATGAGACGGAAAAGAATAGCATTTCACTAGTAATTCTGGACTTGATCATGCCAAAGATGAGTGGTAGGCGGTGCCTTGAGGAACTTCTGAAGGTTGAACCCAAGGTGAAAGTACTCATCTCCAGTGGCTATTCTGATGCTGAAAATAGAGATGAACTCATTCAGGTCGGGGCTAAAGGATTCGTAGGAAAGCCTTTTCAAATGACGCAGTTGCTGAAGACCGTTCGAGAGGTCTTGGATTCGGACTGATCAAAGGCGAGAGCCAAGCAGTGTTAGAACAGGTATGGCTTATGGCCCAGATTCTGATCATAGAGGACGATGCCGATATTCGGAGCTTGTATACGCAGATTCTTGAACAGGCTGGACACCATGTGATAGAAGCTTCTGACGGCAACATCGGGATAAAGCTCTATCGTGAAAACCTACCAGACCTGATTATCACAGACATTATCATGCGGGAAAAGGAGGGCTTGCAGACCATAATGGAGCTGCGACGCGATTTTCCGCAAGCGAAGATTATAGCCGTTTCCGGAGGTGGAGAGGCCATGGCGGCTTCCACCTGCCTCTATCTCGCCGCGCGGTTGGGGGCACAACGCACGCTGTCTAAGCCCGTGTCAAAAGCAGATTTTCTGAATGCGATTCGCGAGGTCCTAGATGCCGAGTGATAAGCCGAACCATTGGATCTGGCACCGATTTGCCTTGCTGGCGTGATCTTCTGGTGGGTAACTTACACAATTAGTTGCGAATGTCTTTCTGAACACCCTGTTTATCTTTTGTAGACTGGAAACCATTTTCCTGCACCAGCCCCAATTTTCTCACCGACTTAGTCTGCGGCCCTCTCCGATTGGCTCACGTTCCAATCCGATCTCCATCGGTCTGGTATAAAGGGCGTCAGAGGTTTTCAGGATTATGAAAATGGGGTTCAGCAGAGTGCCCAGCAGCAGGAATCCGGTTTTATGCGATCCTGATTTCTGGGTGGGCTGTTTGTATGCTGGTGATTGGCCGGGACGCTGGAAGTGTCTGACGTCGAGGGACGGTGACGGTATGGCAAATGTTCCCGGACGCTCCATTCTCAATCCGTGTAAGACGGCTTACTTGTTTCCCTTGCTGACTTTTCTTCGCTGGGTTGGTCAGCCACGTCTTACTCTGCATAAGGGGTGCATAATCTGCACACCTTATAATTCCCTCCTTCCTAAGCCCGATTTCTACGCTCATTCTTTCGAGGGCTTCAGATATCTCATCTGGCTGACTCAGCAGGTGTTTGAACGGAAGCACTATTCCCCAGAGCGCTCCCACGGCAAAGTTTCTGATTGACTGGAAGCCTTGCGGTGAGGTACGCTCAACACCAGAGTGTAACCAGCTTTTTTATCAGCGTGACGACGGTTTTGCCTCCATTGGGTCTTGTGGGAGGAGATACAGTGGCGTTTGCAGGGCCAAGAGTACCTCCCTTGGTCGGTCAACGGTCCCAATACACACGAGAAAGCAAGACCGCCGCATAATTCCGACTGAATTGACAGACTTGCAAGTGGATGATGAATAAAGTGGCTCTAAACATATTCATTTCTGTGTTGGTATCGGTGGCAGTCTATTTTGGAGTTGCGGTCGTGCTCATCATGACTGCCACACCTCAAGAGTCGGCTCCAAATCAGGGAGGGCTTGCCTTCAAAGAATTGTTTCTCGATTACGCAAGGATACCGCCCCTGAGAACCTTTGCTGCCAGAGATGGAGAACTACTGGGTTATCGCTACTATCCGTCTCAATCAGACAATGTGCTCACTTTGTCACACGGCGCATGTTGGCACAGCCAGTATTTTCTGCCCTTGGCCGAGTTCATTAGCTCTCAAGGCTTGGCCCAGGTTTACACACCAGATTTACGCGGGCATGGAGATGCGCCCAGAAGAAGAGGCGATGTAGACTATATCGGCCAACTGGAAGATGATTTGGAGGATCTCATCTCCATGATTCGAAAGGATAACCCGCATGCAAGGCTGATCGTAGGCGGCCACTCTTCCGGGGGTGGACTGGCCATTCGCTTTGCCGGGAGTCCATACGGCAAACAGGCCGATGCCTACTTGCTGTTGTCGCCGTACCTCCAATATAATGCGCCTACAATGCGTCCGAACCCCGCGAGTCTTGCGCAGCCGTACACCAGGCGCATTATTGGGCTAACCATGTTAAACAATGTCGGTATTCCCTGTTTCAATTATCTGACTGTTGTTGATTTCAACATGCCGAAAGAGGCCAGAAATGGGACCGAAACCCTGTCATACTCCTATCGACTCAATACGTCGTACGCTCCTCGGAATTACAAGCAAGATCTCGGTGCCATAAAGCAACCTTTATTGGTTGTCGCCGGTACAGCGGATGAGCTCTTTTTAGCTGAGCAGTATGAACCGGTAATTTCTCAATTTGCAAAGGCAAAAGTGAAATTACTGCCAGATGTAACTCACTTGGGCGTCGTTATTAGCCCTGGGGCCCAGGCGGCTATCAAGGAATGGCTGGGAGGTCTTGGCAGCTAAGCGCGGATGCGGTGAACGCCGAGAACCGTATCGCTCCGCCAAAAGAGTTGGGCAAGGTGAACGATGCGATTTTCGTTGGTCAGCGCATCTTACGCGTTGGCTTAAACACCACCGAAATGGCTAGATCGCCGCATAATTCCGGTTACAAAGACGGCCTCTCAATTTCAATGTTTTGAATACGAATTCGTATTGTCCATTAGCGCATCCGGGGCGCGCTGAGACGGGGTCAGCATTAACGCAGAGTGAGACGCCACGTTCCCTCAAAACAAGGGCCTACAAGACTTGGCATCGGAAAAGGAGATTATGAATGAAAAAGAAGCTGGGCGTGACTAATGTGACTTACCCAATGCCCACAATCCTGGTAGGGGCAACGGTCAACGGAAAGCCGAATTTCATAACCATAGCCCATTCCGGAATTCTCAATCATGGCAAACCCCAGTACGTGTCCTTGGGTATGAACAAGGCTCATTACACCAACCAGGGGATCAAGGAAAACAAGACTTTCAGCCTCAACATGCCTTCTGAGGCTCTGGTGGTCGAGACCGATTACGCAGGCCTTTACAGTGGCAATAAGCATGATAAGTCAACACTGTTCAAAGTGTTCTACGGTCAACTGGACACCGCACCCATGATAACCGAATGCCTGGTCAACGCGGAGTGCAGACTACACGATGTTTATGACACCGGAACTCACGATATTTTCATCGGCGAGATAATGGAGACCTACGCTGACGAAAATGTCCTTGAGGAAGGAAGCATAGACATTGCCAAGTTGAAGCCTATCTTGTTCGACATGGCCAGTCGTAAATATTGGTCCCTCGGTAGAGACATAGCGAAGTGTTGGAGCATTGGCAAAGACTTGATCAAAACGTAGACGAAGAGTGAATTAATGCCAAGCTGGCGGTTTTGCCTCTGTCGGGCCTTGTGGGAGGAGATTCAGGGCCTTTTCGGGGTCCAGGGAACCATCTCTCGCCTCGTTATCGCCCCGCAGACCCCCGAAAAAGCAAGATCGCCGCCTAATTCCGGTTGATGTGACCTGAGTAAGAGTGTTTTGAGGTCAAACCAGCATG
>JBKQMK010000595.1:0-7603 GCA_052146735.1 Desulfomonilaceae bacterium
TGTCTCCCAATCGCGGATAAGTTCAAACGCTTCTTCGGGACTGCTCACTGTAGCCAAACTTTCCGTCAACTGCCTGTCTTTGGCCACTCGGCTCACGAGAGCCAGGCACTGAACTTGCACCGCAGGCATGTCTGCCGGAGATAGGATTAGGAAAACGAGTTCAATGGGTTTGCCTGGAGATCCATCGAGAATACTCTGCCGGGTCAAACCCAGTGCAACTATGGGGGTGGAAATTCCTTCGATTCGAGCATGAGGAAATGCCACCCCCTCGCCAAAGAAGGTTGAGCCTTGCTCTTCTCGCTGCAGGACGGCATGCAAAATCTTTTCAGAGTCACATGCTTCTGCGTCTTTTTCCGCAACCTCCACCAGTGTTCTGAGCACGAGGTCTTTACGCACGGGCTGATCCCAGATAATGATTCGATGTGTTGATAGCAAAGCGCTCAGACTCATGGCCACGGAGCTTACACGTGGCACCACTGGAACCCTCTCTTTGGTCTCGGGAAACTCCGGGGCAGTCTGTGCGGTCGGAAGCTCCTCGGCACGAGTATCGAGAAGGACAACAGTTATTCCCCTCGATTTCTTGATGAGTTGGTCCACCGTGCTCTTTCTCCCCACAAGTCGCTTCCAGAACGGAAACTCACCCGGATAACCCATGACTATGTGGCCAACTCGGTATTCTCTTGCAAACCTGAGGATCGTGTCCGCAACGTCTTCTCCCTTGTACGTGAAGACCATCGCACCCAACTGCTTTGCAAGGGTCAGAGTACTGGACAGAACCCGCTGAGTGGACGCATCAATGATCGTGGGCTCCTCCGATGGAGTTTGGACATACACGGCATACCAGTTTCGATTCAGCCTCCCAGCTAAGCGGGAGGCATAGCGTAGAAGCACTGCACTATTTGGGCCACGCGAACTCAGACAGACCATCACCTGGTCCGGCTCCGGAGTGGCCTCATTTTCATTTTCTTCGGAGCTATCGCGCATCTTTAAGTCGATCTGCGAAGCAAGCTCGCGGAGTGTGAGTTCCCGAAGTTTCTCCAGGTTGGAGACCTTGAAAAAATTCGAGAGAGCGGTCTCAATCCGATCAGGAGGATAAATTTTACCCTCCAGTAAACGTTGCTGTAGATCTTCAGTCGTCAAATCGACATTTACAATTTCGTCCGCCTCAGCGAGAACTGCATCTGGCAGACGTTCTCGGACCTTTACGTGAACGGTTTTCTCTACAATGTCATACAAGCTTTCCAAATGCTGAACGTTTAAGGTAGTAATGACATGTATTCCCGCTGCGAGGATGTCTTGAACGTCCTGATACCGTTTCGGGTTTCGGCTGCCGGGGACATTCGTGTGAGCCAGTTCGTCGATGAGGGCCACTTCGGGTCTACGAGCTAGTATTGCCTCCACGTCCATTTCCTCTAGAACATGGCCCCGGTATTCCTGTTGCCGTCGGGGGATCACTTCCAAGCATTCTAGGAGTTTGGCAGTCTCTCTTCGGCCGTGGGTCTCAACCAGTCCCACTACCACGTCCACCCCTGCGTCCATCAGCCGGTGCCCCTCTTGGAGCATCTGATATGTCTTACCCACACCCGCGCCGTAGCCGAGGTAAACCTTCAGCCGTCCCCGGCGAGACCGACGGATCATTCGCAAAAAAGTGTTGGCTCTATCTTCAGCCATAGGTGCAACAACCGCTCAAAAGTAAGTTCTTGTGCGTTACCTGAAAAGCGGGTCGAACAACCCGATTTCCACGGAAGATGCTATGAGGGTCAAAACCACTAACATCACCGCGGCTTCGATCGCGTTGCTAGTCATGTATCACCTCTCCACCAGATTCACTGGGTCATCTCTCTTCACTCTGCGCAAGCAATAGGTCCTGTGTCCGCACGGTAGCCTTGAATCTCACAAGATCTCCGTGGTACTGAACCACCATACGGACATGCAGTCGCCTTCAGCAGATTGAGACTATCCATTACCCTTGTGGCGCTCCGTATCGCTTGCGAAGTTCAAGATTGACTTCAAGCACATTTAAGAATTTTTCACCTGCCAGACCGCCCCATGGCGCTGAGGCGTTTTGTTGCAATATCTGCTCGATTTCTTTTCTGACGGCAGACGGATCGCGTTTCAGGTTCGCGGCCCATTTGGAGGACACCCGATCAAGCTGATACTTGGCATTCTGAAGCGTGATATGAGGATCGAGCCCGGAGGCGGAAGCCATGACCAGGTCTCCGGGGACATCCTCCAGGTCCGCATCAGGATGCTCCTCTCGCCACATCAAACAGAAGGTTGACTGAATGTCAGACCCCTCATTCACTGGTTTTATCGTGGTTTGAGTCTTGCCGTCCGTTCCTGTCTCAGTCACGCCAGCCGGAAATTTGCCGGGGTTTTCGTTGGAGAAGTTCTCAAAGAACAGCACGGCCAGATCCGCGGCTTTCGGTTCAGGAGTGTCCGGATTGTCCTTGATCCACTTGGCTACCAAATCCGGATGCGCCTTGGTCCAATCGTCCACGTACGGACCGTGTGTGGGGTCACCGGTCACCCAGGCCTGGGCAAGGGAGTTGTGCAGGGTTGCCCACTGAGCCACGATGTGCGGTTTGCCCTGGTACAGATCTTTCTGAAACCAGCTCTCGATATCCGGCGCCACGAGCTGCCCTGCCTTGGGGCCGCTTCGGTATTTCATGATTGGACCGAGCGTCCGGGCAACGCGGTCGCGTAGCCCATAGTTGGAGGCTGCCAGGCTCGACGAAGACGAATTGGATGCATCGTAGGTGGCTGCGGAAGGACGGGGCTGAAAGTATTCGTCCTTGGTGAACGGCTGTGCAATAATCCGCGATCCTACCGGCTTTCCGTCGGGTCCATTCAGAATGCTCCCATTGGCTTGGAATGGAAACAGGGTCTGTCCGATCCCCCACAACACCAGCGGATAAATGACGCAGCTAACGACCACCAAGACGAACAACAACATGATACTCTTCGTAATATATCGGAACATTTCTTTCTCTCCTCGATTCACCGAAATCTCAGCTCACCAGGTGCAGACTCACAATGACGAGATCGATCAGTTTGATGCCTATAAAGGGTAGGATCACGCCACCAAGTCCCCAGATCAGCAGATTCCTGCGTAAAAGAGCCTCAGCACCCAGTGCACGGTAACGAACTCCTTTAAGGGCGACCGGGATAAGTGCCGGAATAATGATTGCATTGAAAATCACCGCCGACAGAATAGCGGAGGTAGGTGAATGCAGATGCATGATGTCGATCATCTTCAGCCACGGTAAAGTTCCTGCGAAAAGTGCCGGGATAATCGCGAAGTATTTCGCTACGTCATTGGCAATTGAGAAAGTCGTCAAAGAGCCTCTCGTGATCAAGAGCTGCTTCCCGATTTCCACGACTTCGATCACCTTGGTAGGGTCACTGTCCAAGTCCACCATGTTTGCCGCTTCTTTGGCTGCTTGTGTGCCCGCGTTCATGGCCAACCCCACATCTGCCTGGGCTAAGGCCGGGGCATCGTTCGTACCGTCGCCCATCATGGCCACCAGCTTTCCATCTGCCTGCTCCTTTCGGATATAGGCGAGCTTGGTTTCCGGCGTGGCCTGGGCTAGAAAGTCATCCACGCCCGCTTGCTTGGCAATCGTGGCGGCTGTCAGCGGGTTGTCTCCGGTAATCATCACAGTCCGAAGCCCCATCCTCCTTAACCTCTCGAATCGCTCCTGCATATGTGGCTTCAAGATATCTTCAAGGACGACCACACCGGCAATGTTGCTGTCATCAGCGACTACGAGCGGGGTCGCACCTTTAGACGCGACGCTATCCACCAATTTGCTTAGTTCTCCAGGCACACTGCCATGGTTGTCCTCGACGAATTTAATGACTGCGTCCGGCGCTCCTTTCCGTATTCGTTCCCCGTTAGGAAGGTCGATGCCGCTCATGCGCGTTTGAGCTGTAAACGGGACAGACCGCGCGTCCTCTGGCATGCTGACCTGTGTTTGGTTCTGTGCCACGAACAACTTCACAATGCTCTTGCCCTCGGGAGTCGCATCAGCGGCGGACGCAAGAGCAGCCAGCCGCCCAACCTCGCTAGCCGAATAGGTTCCTACCGGCAAGAACGTTGTCGCATTCCGGTTCCCTATAGTGATAGTGCCTGTCTTATCCAGGAGCACAACATCGACATCACCGGCTAACTCCACCGATTTGCCGCTTTTAGCTATAATGTTTGCCTGGAGGGCACGATCCATTCCTGCTATTCCGATGGCGGCGAGTAAAGCGCCTATGGTTGTGGGAATGAGGCACACCAGGAGGGCAATGAGGGTGGGGACGTCAGTGCCGAGGCTTCTGACAGGTTCCTGGATTCCCAGGTAACTCATCATGTATTGCTCGGCGTTCCACGCCATCGCCCAGAGGGGAATGACCACGATCAGGAAAACCAGTGTGAAGGCTGAGAGCACCAAGGTGAGGGCGATCTCGTTGGGAGTCCGCTGTCGGATTGCTCCTTCCACCAAAGCGATCATCCGGTCGAGAAACGATTCCCCGGCACCGCTGGTAATCTCAACTACGATTCGATCGGAGAGCACGACAGTGCCCCCCGTTACACCGGATCGGTCGCCGCCCGCCTCGCGAATGACCGGAGCGGACTCACCGGTGATTGCGGACTCATCAACGGATGCGATGCCTTCGATGATTTCCCCGTCGCCGGGAATTGTTTGTCCCGCCTGCACGGCAACTCGATCACCCATTTTTAAAGCCGCCGAGGAAATTTCCTCAATAGTGCCCATAGCGTTAAAACGATAGGCCACCGTATCTCTACGAGTCTTTCTCAGCGATTCTGCTTGGGCTTTGCCGCGAGCTTCTGCAAGGGCGGTTGCAAAGTTAGCGAACAATACGGTCAAGAAGAGCCATGAATCGACCCAAATGAAGTAGCTAAGCGGCACCTCACTAGCTGCCTTGCCCCACGCAGCCTCAATGATATATAAGAGAGTCAGGAAGGCTCCCACCTCAACTACGAACATCACAGGATTCTTCCATTGGGTGTCCGGGCGAAGCATGATAAACGCCCGCTTAAATGCCGCTAAGGCTGTTTCCCTCTCTAGCAACGCTTTCCTCTTCATACGACGCTGCGGCCGAGGCTGCTCCGAAAGCATAGGGGCTTCCAGTAATGATTCTTTCACACCTGCAACTCTATTCATGTCGCACTCCTTTGTGCACTTTCTCCATCTCATCAGTCCTCTTGCAAACTTCCACGATTGTTAGATTAGTGCTTTTCAAGCTAACCTCCGAAGGGAATGGGGCCGAAATGGTCCGCGACCGGTCCCAGTGCAGCGACCGGTAGGAAGAGCAGGGCTCCGACAATAACAATCGTCCCGAGCAAGAGTATGCCAAAGGTGGCGGTGTCAGTACGAAGAGTCCCCAGGCCATACGGGCTCGATCTCTTTTCTCCGAGGAATGCCGCCATTGCAATCGGCGCAACAATCGGCAGGTAGCGGCTAAAGAGCATCACGAGACCAGCCGCGATATTCCACGGGATGGCCTCTGGATTGGGATTCGGATTGTTTGCCAAACCATAGACAACCTGCAATCCATCAAAGGCCGAGCCGTTATTCGCGGAGGCAGAAGAGAAGTTGTACAACATCTGTGAAAAACCGTGTGCACCAGGATTGCTAACGGCTTTGAGTCCCCAGACCGTTGCAGCGAAGAGTCCGGTGGGAAAGAGAATCATGAACGGATGGACCAGCAGAGCGAGCGTCGCAAGCTTCATTTCGCGAGCACCGATTTTCTTGCCCAAGTATTCAGGGGTCCGTCCTACCATCATGCCGGCCACGAAAATCGCGATGATCACGTAGATCAACATATTGATCATTCCGACGCCTTTACCGCCGTAGATGCAGTTCAGCCACATACCAACCATGGGCGACAAACCAGCAATCGGATTTAGGCTATCGGCCTCAGCGTTCACGGCTCCACATGTCACGTCTACTGTTACAGCGGCGTACGTGGCTCCAGCTGAGGTCCCGAAGCGCAGCTCTTTACCCTCAAGATTGCCTAGGTGCTGATCCACAGGCAGCGCTGGAACGGCTGGTTGGGAGACCACCCGTTTGCCACCCGGTGCCGTCGCGCTGGGGATGGTGAATGTTCTGGCTGAATGAGCGGTCAATCCCGGGTTCGGTTTAAGCGTATCAAAATAAACCGTCCAGAGAATGGTGCCGATCATCAGCGTCATCATGACCGCAAAAACCACCAGCGCGTGACGCAATCGACCGAGCATACGGCCGTACATCAGCACGAGGGCGAATGGGAAAATCATCATGGACAAGCAGTTCAGAAAGTTCGACAACCCCGAGGGATTTTCAAAAGGATGCGCTGAGTTCATCCCGTGGAATCCGCCTCCATTCGTCCCGAGCATCTTGATGGATTCCCAGGCAGCCACCGGACCGACCACAATGGTCTGCTGCTTCACCTCGCCCTTGTCCGTGGTTCCCATTGCCGCAGGTTCGAGGGTCGAGACGGAGTGCGAGGATTGGAAGGTCATCGGGCTGCCCTGCTGGATAAAAACAAGGCTTACGACAAGGGCGATGGGCACGAACATGTAAACCACCGTCCGCCACATGTCCACGAAGTAATTGCCAAGCAAGGAATCGCCTCGCAAAGCACGGATGATTGCCGTCAGCGCACAGAGGCCCACAGCGGCAGACATGAAGAGCATGGCGATGCCAAAGAAAATCTGGCTAAAGTTCGACAGGACCTGTTCGCCGGAATAATGCTGGAGGTCCGTATTCGTCATGAATGACGTCACGGCTTGGAAAATGGTCGTGGGGAATATCATCCCTTTGCCATCCGGATTCAGCGGTGTCCACGGTTGGAGCGCCAGAACCACATAGCCGTAGATGAACAGCAGAACATTAAACAGGAGCAACGAGACAGTATATTGCTTCCAGTTCTGTGCGCCGCTGTCCAGGCGTTTTTCAATCCATTGAAAGATCGGCAAAGGCCGGTATTTTCCTTCCATGACCCACGCCATGTAGCGACTCAATGGAAACGCGATGAGCGTTGCCGCTGCGAGGAGTGCACAGGGAAGAATCCAGGTTTGTATAAACATTGTTTCAGTCCTTTCAGTATCTCAGTACCTGCTTCTGCTCTTGCTCAGAACCATTCCGGTCGTACAAGGGCAAGTACCAGGTAAACGAACAAGAAGGCCGCTACACACGCTGCCACATAGATCATCATGAGACTTCACCTCATCTCTCATATTTTCTCGCAAGCTTTCATGAACACAAACATCAATCCCATTGTTACGATACCCAAGAGAAACGTCACTATTACCCACGATACGAGACTCATTTACGGATTCCTCCTAAGCTTTCTATGAAGTGTTGGTCGGACAAGAACTGGCCTGAGTTGACAAGGTTGAAGGCGACCCGGGAAAAGGATCATTCCCATTCGTTCTGGCCACTTTTGGAGAGTTGTGCCCAAAACGTCACACTCAAGCCGCCTCATGAGGTCTGTTAAGGAGTGCAGAAAATTCCGTCCTTTGACTTTCAGCACCCGCACGAGACGTGTGTCCACGAGCCAGCTCAGGGCAACCAGAAGACCCACGAATAATGCCAATTGAAACCCTAGT
>JBKQMK010000596.1:0-4573 GCA_052146735.1 Desulfomonilaceae bacterium
CTTTGCGATAGACTGGATAAGTTGAGTATCTATGCCGAATGGGCAAAAGGTCATGCAGCGGCGGCACCCGGTACACGTGAACGCTGTTTCATAAACCTTCTCCATCCAGTAGTCGTCCAGTTCCACCGCTTCGTTGAGCCACGGAGCTATCTTCCCGGAAAACTTGAAGTACTTCTCATAGAGCCGCCGTATGTTCTGTGCTCGGCCCACGGCTGTGTAACGGGTCTCCGGGGACGACGCATAAACGTGGCACGCCTCGACGCAGAGGCCACAGCGCGAGCAGTTATCCAGGTACATGCTTGCCGCGCCGGTCAGTTTTTCAGAGAAGAGTCCGAGCAGTTTTTCACGTTGTTCCTTTTCCATCGTCAAACCCTCCTCAGCAGATTCACTGGGACAGCGAAGAAGCTGTGCATGATTTTGCTGAATGGCAGAACCATCAAGAACAAGTTGGCCAACAGCACGTGCGTGCCCACCACCACGTAATGGGAACCGGACAGCGCGTTGCGCGGGTCTTCAAACGTGAACCTCGTGAGGCCACTTAAATAGGAACCTAAGTCTTGTTTGGTAATGACAAAGCCATCCGGGCTCCAAGAATTCCCCCAACTGATGACATCTCCCGTGAGCAAGATGCAAAACAGCAGGGCCAGGATCAGATAGTCGGCAGGAACTGAGAGTTCACGCACCGGGGTGCGGAAGCGCCGCAACAGGAAGTAGACTACTGATATGGTCAGTACCACCCCCGCTACTCCGTTGCCGATCATGTGCGGGGAATCAACACGCGTAAGCCTCAATTGAGGGATCAGATCGAGGTGCGCGATGATCAGCACAGCGACGGCTATGTGGAATGCCGCAAGGAAGAACCAGAATAGCGGCTTGTGCTTTCTGACCGTAGGCATGGTGAAAGCGTCCCATACCGCTGACATGAACGGCGCGTTGCTTTCAGGGAATATCTTGAGCGTGTGCGGAAGCTTTGGTGCTCTTATAATCCCGATGACCTTGGCCGCGATGCCTATAATGCACCAAACCACCGCCAGGTACACCATTGGCACCATGATGAAGTAAAAGATTTTGTCTATCATGGCTTATTCTCGTTCAGGCTACTTGAGCCGCTTGACGAATATCTTGATGACGCCGTCGCCCTGTTCGGATTCCAGCACTTCGTTACCGGTGGTCTTGGCCCAAGCCGGAAAGTCCGAGAGAGAACCCGGATCGGTTGTATGCACCTCAATGACCTCGCCGACTCCGACCGAACCTATTTCCTGGCTAATCTTGACAACGGGCATAGGACAAGGAAGACCTTTGAGGTCAAGCACTTTAGAGACACTGTGTTCGGACATGTTGCCTCTCCTTAGATGAACAATTGATTGCTCGATTCCTTGGCATGAGCCAGAAATGTGGCCACGCCGACATACTCGAGGTTGGGGTAGTCGATCATCTCCTCGTGCTTGAAGCCCATGAGATCCATAGACATTTCGCACACTTTGATTTCCACTCCAAGCTGGGCCGCGATTTCGAAAAGCTGGTCCAAGCTGGGAGCGTTCTTCTTCTTCATGAGACCCTTCATCATGGCCGTTCCCATTCCGCCCATATTCATCTGGGAAAGCTTCACCTTGTTACGGCCTTTAGGCAGCATCCAGCCGAACATCTTGGACATGAAGTCCTTGCCGGTCACGTGGGCCTCAGGCTTGCGAAGAGCCGTGGTGCCCCAGAAGGTGAAAAACTGGACGACTTTCATCCCCATTGCTGCCGCGCCGGTGGCGATAATCATCGCGGCCAATAACTTGTCCAGATCGCCGGAGAAGACGACCATTGCCAGCTTGTTCTGCTTGCCGGCTCCAAGCTCCTGGACCTTTTTCTCCAACTCTGCGAGTTGAACCATTGCTTCTGCGCTCATTTTTCATTCCTCCGTTTTCTTCGTGGCATCAGGCGCCGTTATTTGTGTAGCTGCCGGACGCTGCGGCCAGCCGTATCGGATCGCCGGTTCCAGACATTCGGGTATGTCCATATATGAATACAATAATACTGACACGGTTTTCGGTTGTCAACTATTTTTGTCGGGAAAATCTGCCGCCACGAAATCCGCTAATTGAGCTAATGAATCGAATAACTCTGGTCAGCGTCTAAATAGGTAACGACCCGTCAAGGAGGTGTGCATCATGGTCGAGACAGAAGAACCACAGGAGAGAACGGAACACGTGGCCAAACCTGGAACCGAGGGGAAGGTGGAAATGTGCGGGGACATTGACGATCCGGTACGGAGAGGTCTCTGCCGAGTTTGCGGCATGCCGGTTTTGGGAGAGGTCCCGTTCTGCCAGGACCACGAACCGCCTGTTCCGTGACAGGAGTGTCACTCCTCCGTAGGAAGATTTACTCTGGATAACTTTGCTGGACCCCAAGGCTGAGGAAAGTTCTAATTATAATGATTATCAAAAGTAAACACGAATTGTGAAGAGCGGTTCCTGGAAATTGGTAGTCCCGCGTCCCGCGGGATCTTCGTGCCGGTGAAGAATTGGCCAAGAAATCAACCAGTCCTGGCCGGCAGGGACGCTGGCGCTACTGATTTTTCTCACTACGCGTATTGGATTCCTTCAAAACTTTTGAGAACCGCTCTAACCGAGAAACTGTAAGTACAGAGGCCGTTGGTCTTGGAAGCGCTCCTCAGTGACCAAGCCATCAGGAACGCGGAGCGGTGTGTCCCCACGCATACAAGGTAGGTTATTGAATTCCTGACATTGGCCCTTCCGATGTCCCTGCGGCTATCCGGTCTCAAATCGTGGGGACGCGACGAATACTGCTCTTCATATTGGGTTGACAGCTATTTCATTCTATCCTTACGGTCCCAATCCAATTTCGCCCCTGACGCGTGCTCTCTCTTGCACCGCTCCACGCACTGGGCATTTTCGCTCGGTTTTAAGAGTGGATCAAAGTTGAGACGGCAATAGGTCATACAGGATTGCAAGCCCGATTCATCGGCATCTGCCACTTGCAGCAATCCGCATGTTAAGATGCTGATGAAAACCAATTCCAACAATGTTTTTCTCGACATGGGACAATTTCCCCCTTCAATTCCCCTTTATGGCCTCAGCCAGTATTAGAGTTGTACGGCAAAAGGGCAAGGGCCGGAAGGTTTTTCCTCGTCCTGCCGCGCGATGAAAAACCGGCTGGGTTCAGCCGCTAGATTTTTCTCAAGCCTTCAGTCAGAATAGGCGCGTCATCGGAGCTACGCACCATCGTACGAGTCCGCGCAGAACTCATTCTGAGGAGACATGATGAGCCAAACCGTTGAACTGCCGTGGGGAACCGCCTCCCTGAAATTCCGCCTGCCCGAAACCTGGAATGTGCTCGGAGAACTTAAGCCCAGAAGCCATCAAGCTGCGTCAAATCCGGCAGAAATATGTGCCGAAGCCTTGCACAACCCTATAGGGGTAAAGCCGTTGGCCTCTCGGGACCTTTCGGAACAGAGGGTGGCATTGGTAGTTGACGACCATTCGCGGCCCACACCGGTCGCGGAGTTCATTAAGCCGGTGTTGCGTGAGTTGACTGTGGCCGGGGTCAAAGACGAGAACGTCGATATTATCATAGCAACGGGAGTCCACAGGCCGAGTCGCCCGGAAGAGGTAGAGCGAAAACTGGGTGCTGACGTCATGTCGCGTTTAAGCTGGCGCTGCCACGATGGGTATGACCCGGATGGGCTGGTAGATCTGGGGACGACCACGCGAGGGACTCGGGTATTCCTGAACAAGCTGCTCTTGAATGCGGACTTGGTCGTCTGTCTAGGAGCTTTGGAGCCTCATCTGCTTCTCGGATTCGGCGGTGGGCTGAAAGCTATCATTCCCGGTTGCGCCGGCGCGAAGACAATCGGCAAAAACCACTTGCAAGGGGTTGATCCTGACCACTTCAACTACGTGGGTGTCCGTCGAGACAACTCGCCCATGCGGCTGGATCTCGAAGAAGGGGCCAAGCTGCTCGGCAAAGAGATGTTCATTGTTAACGCGGTCATGAACGAGGTAGCGCGGCCGACGCACTTCTTCTGCGGGGACCCTGTAAAAGCCCATCGAGCGGGAGAAGCTTTCGTAGAAGACTTGGTGCGCCTGGATGTGCCTGAGCAATCCGATGTTGTCTTGACCAACTCATTTCCCATGGATTTGGACATGCGACAGTCCGTCAAGTGCGTGGGCAATACCTTAGATGCCTGCAAAACCGACGGGGTGATGATGGGCTTTTGTCGCAGTGAATATGGATTGGGAGAGATGCCCATCCCCAAGAAAACGCTCCCTTACCCGCTGATGCGGGCTCTATTAAAGGTCATGGGCAAGAATCGCGTTCTCCCTTTCGTGGAAAAGGCCAAGAAGGGGCAACCTGTTGAAGAGGTATTTGTGGGCCATTTTGGTCTCCAGATGCTGAGAAGAAATCACTTGGCCCTGTTCAGCGATAGTCCCAATCTTCCTCAGGATGTGGGACGTAAAATGGGCCTGGCTCGGAGCTACACCCATGTTGACGAAATGTTGGCCTGGGCCGCGACAAAAGCCCCTCGCAGGGCCAAGGTCTGGATCTTCCCGTACGGTGGAAGCAC
>JBKQMK010000597.1:0-4590 GCA_052146735.1 Desulfomonilaceae bacterium
ACGGCTCGTTTTGAGGTTTGGTCAGTCATGGAAATCTTCACGTATTCTGTTCACAAAGAACGCCAGCTTGGCCAAACGGGATTAGCCCGCTGAGGATCTTGGCATCGTGACCTCAATCGAAGTATAAGTGCTATCCAGAAGGTTGCAACCCTTGGAGTAGCGTCCAGCCTCACAATGGACGAACAAATAGTACTTCTATCAGATAAACGTTACTTAGGATAGGGATTCTGCTGGTTGCCACACAGATGGCAAATGTGATCAAAACCCAACATATCTCCGTGCAGAATTCGCTTGTCAGATCTACAGGATCAAGTCAGACTACCAGTGCGGCAAATGCTATCTATTGAGACTGCTCCCGTGGACAAAAAATGCTCACTAAGAACAGAGTCAGGATTTGCAGCAAGAAGGAGAATCAGCGATGAATGAACGGTCAGTCAGAAGCGTCCATTATCAGTTGGGAATCATTATCGCATGTTTTTTGCTTGTACAGGTGCTCGCTGGTCTGCTACTCAGCTTAGGTACACTCTCTTCGGCTTCTGAAGCCAAATGGTTTCAAGTTTTGGAAACAATTCACACCGGCTGGGACCCAGTGGGGAGTGTCTACCGAATCATTCTGGGCTTGGTCACGGTGGCTCAGGTCACCCTGGGCGTTGCCATTTTCATTCTTAGCCGTGCCCGTCGCAAGAAAACCGTGAGGGGCGCCAAGTAGGTCCATGAATTGTGGCAACGAGCGCATCCAAAGTCAGTAGACACGTAGTAGAGGGGAGAAGCGGGTAAATGAATAGGCGGGAATTTTTCAAATTAGGGGGCGCCGGCAGCGTTGCTCTTGTGGCAGGTCTGGACAATCCAGCAAGCGCGGATGATAAGGAAGCGGGGCATTATGAAACTCCAGTTGTCTATTTCACCGAACCTGGATCGCGCAACACCGGCCTGGTCCTCGACTCTGTGCGTCGACGCTCCCATCAGCTCAACATAAAAACCGTACTAGTGGCTTCCGTCAGTGGGCAAACGGTTAGGCCACAGATTGCAACTACGGTCTCTCCAGGCCTGCCGATAAATACCCACTTCAGGAGCGTGATTGAAGAGCAAGCACCCTTGCCACGTTCAGAAATGCCAGCAGCACCGGCGACTCGTCGTCTCGTCGCCACGCCATAGCGAGTTGTGTTGTTTGGCCCGCCCCCGCTAAAATACGGTACACCACTCCTGCCACCTGGAGCTTGTGTACCGAGGCGGGAACTATTGATACGCCCATGCCTACGGATACCAATCCCAGGACGGTTGGAATTTGAACAGCTTCTTGCACCGCGTTCGGACTGAAACCGGCCTGATGGCACATGCTAACAATTTGATCATAAAAGGTCGTGCCTTGTTGCCGAGAGAACATCACAAAGTCTTCTCTCGCCAGCATGTCCAACGAAATGCTCGTCCGGGAAGCCAGGGCATGGTCCGATGGAAGCGCGACCATGAACGGCTCCTGAAGAAGAGTTTCAATAAACAAAGCATCGTCGCTTATCGGCTGGCGGAGGAAGCCTGCATGGACGGCTTTCCCGCGTAAAGCATCCAGTTGTTGATCCGTGGTTAGTTCCCGCAACACGAGTTCCACGTGCGGGAATTGATTTCGAAAAGATCGCAAGGCAGAAGGTACGAAGCTGTAGGTGGCGGATCCGACGAAGCTCACCACCAGCCGGCCTATCTCCCCCCGCTCAGCCCTTTGGGCTGAGCGAATAGCCCTTTGAGAAAGATCAAGGACTTGGCCCGCCTCAATCAGGAATGTCTTCCCGGCAGGCGTCAGCAAGACACGGCGTTTGGTCCGCTGAAAGAGTTTCACCCCTATCTCGTCTTCAAGCTGTTGAATTTGCTTACTGAGCGGCGGTTGAGCAATGCCTACGCGCTTGGCCGCTCGGCCGAAGTGCAGCTCCTCTGCCACAGCTACAAAATATCGGAGGTGTCGAAGCTCCATTGACTGATACCTTTCTGGTATTAATTCGATATCCATAATATATTGGACATAAAATAATGTCCATCTATACTGGTAAAGCAGATCTGTAAAGTGTAGCTCGGTACTCACGCGCTGCAATTGATCGCCATTGCTCGAGAGTGACGGGTGAAAGGAAAATCTCCGGTGGAACGACGTAATGTGGAGCGCCGAGCACTGGTCCTCTTGGCAGCCAGTCACATGTTCAATGACGTGAACCAGGGGGCAATCCCGGCTTTGCTTCCCTTTCTGGTCATTGATCGTAGCCTTTCCTATGTGGCGGCGTCAGGTGTGGTTCTTGCCGCGACGGTAATTTCTTCTTTCGTACAGCCTTGTCTGGGGTATTATTCGGATCGACATCCCATCGCATGGTTGATGCCTGTGGGTGTGCTGGCAGGAGGCGTGGGTATGGCGCTCACTGGAGTGGCTCCAACCTACGCCCTCATAGTGGCCAGTGTTCTTCTGAGCGGAACAGGGGTGGCGGCTTTTCACCCGGAAGGTTCTCGCTTTGCAAATTACGTGTCGAAGCAGAGTGCGACAGGAATGAGCTTTTTCACGGTCGGAGGTACCGTGGGGTTCGCTCTCGGCCCCATGATGGTAACACCATTGGTCCTCTCTTTCGGGCTTCCTGGTACCCTGCTCATGGCTGTGCCCGCATCCATCGTGGCGCTTTGGCTTGTGCGAGAATTACCTCGCTTGGTCGAATTTCGCCCCCCAGCACAGCTTGGCAGTGCCAAGGCTTCGGACAAACCCGCCGAGTGGGGCGCATTCAGCCGGCTGGCCGCGGTAATTGTTCTGCGCACTTCCGTGTATTTCGGTTTGATGAGCTTTGTTCCGTTGTACTATGTGAAAGTACACGGGGCCTCCATCGCTGAGGCAAATACGGCTCTAACGGTCATGCTCTTATCGGGAGCAGTTGGAGCTATTATTGGCGGGTGCCTGGGTGACCGTATCGGCCTCAAGACCGTGCTGGTGGGATCACTTGCGGGAATAGCCCCGCTTCTCCTCGCTTTCATGGCCTCGACAGGGATTCTTGGATTGGTGTGTCTGGGGCTCGTCGGTATAACCACTGTCTCGGGTTCCGCCGTGTCAGTAGTAATGGGACAGGGATATCTGCGGTCACAGATCGGGGTCGCGTCGGGAGTAACATTGGGACTAGCCATCGGCCTCGGAGGATTGGCTGTACCACTTATTGGATTCGTCGCCGATCATTATAGCCTTGGAACTGCATTCTATGGCATGACCCTATTCCCTCTCATAGCACTGGGAATTGCGCAGACGCTCCCCTCGGCCTGAGAATCGTGATAAAAATTTTCTGGTCAATGGAAGGCCAGGCTACTGACACCTATGGAGAGAGCCGGGGAATGTTCAACGTCAGTGAAAATGAGAGTCGAAATGGGAATTTGTTAGTGGAGAGTTTGGAACGTTGATATTGTATCGTTCATGATCTTCACGTACTGGCTGGCTCAGGAATTCTGTGCCCACTATCCCAAAAAATTGCCGTTGACAGATTAAAGGATTCTACCCTGGGCGACAACAGATCAGCAGGTCTACATGATGGCTCCTGAGACGCCCGGCGAATGTGGGAGTCAGGGTCCCCTAACACGCAAGAGGTGGTTTGTTCATGTCGCTTCAGCCTGCCCTTTGGGTGGCACTGCCGGCCTGTCTTCGGGCAAGGCACCATCGGTAAGGTTGTGGTTGACCGAAGCCAACAGGCAGAGGTATGCTCAATAACAAGATAATATACTTTTTTATCAACGTGACGACGGTTTTGCCTCTCTCGGGCCTTGTGGAGGACCATAAGGCGCCGTTTTCGGGTTCGAGAAATTATCCGACGACCGATCACTGGCTCAAAGCCCCGGATACGGCAAGACTGCAGCATAATTCAGCCTAGATAAGGCGAATCGGTCGCAGATAGGCCAATCAGACTGGAGGGGTCAGTGAGGGAAATCAAAAACATAGCTGTTATTGGAGCAGGTGCGATAGGGGCTTACTACGCCTCCAAGTTTTTCGATGCGTTTCCATCGTCCACGGTATTGGTTGCTCGGGAGCCACGCTATGACAGACTGAAGGCGGAAGGATTGGTGGTCAACGGGAAACATTACTCGATTCCGGTCGTTCACCCGGATGAAGCCACTCCGCCCGCGGATCTCATCATCGTGGCTCTCAAAAGCCACAGCCTTCCAGAAGCGGTCCATGATTTGAAAAACTTGGTCGGGGATCAGACGACTCTTATCTCCGTAATGAATGGGCTTGACAGCGAAGAATACCTCGGCTCCATCTATGGCATGGACAAATTGCTCTATGCCATTGCTGTCGCAATAGACGCCCTTCGCGAAGGAAACTCGGTAACATATACCAATCCGGGGAAGGTCATTTTTGGCGAATCTGATAATTCCCAGCCGAGTGAACGAGTCCGCCGCGTGCAGGCAGCATTTGAGCAGGCAGGGCTCGTGTCTCAAACACCCACCGACATGATACGTATGCTGTGGTGGAAGTTCATGGTCAACGTAGGGATTAACCAGGCGTCTGCGGTGATGCGAGCGCCCTATGGAGTCTTTCAATCATCGCCGGATGCCCAGGCATTGATGGAAACTCTGATGCGTGAGGTCCTC
>JBKQMK010000598.1:0-3623 GCA_052146735.1 Desulfomonilaceae bacterium
TGAAGCATGACTCCGTCGAAACCACACTTGGATGATCGTACGGCTGCGGCGGTATAGGCCTCCACGAGGCGGGTTATCTCGCTTTTCGTCATCTCTTTAGGAACAGGAGAGTCTGGTGAATACGGCACGCCCGACACCCCCCACAGTTCGTCCCCCTCAGCGAAAAAAAGCTTGGGATTTGATCGAGCAAGCGAATGAGATAGCTGGACAACAACCTTGCACCCTTCTTTATGAATAGAATCAGCGATCTTCTTCAAACCTTCAGCCTGACTGTCGTCGTAGTTCCCTATAGAATATGGAAGGCTTATTCCATTGGTCATGACAATCTGATTACCGGTAAGGATCAGGCCGACGCCACCTCTCGCGCCACTTCGTTGTGAAATGTCAGAGTACGATCGGTTATGTAACCTTCTTTGTCTCCGGTGCCGCTCCAAGTGGATGATTTGATGAACCGATTGGGCAGTTCCAAGGATCCGATTGAGCTTTTCTCAAACAGTTGAGGTCCTTGACTGGCCCTCGTGGCCTTAGCCCCTACCATAAGGACGGCTGTAGCTGCCAATCCAGACTTCAGAAAATCTCTACGAGAGGGCGTCTTGGTCATGAATTTCTCCTTCATAATTTACGGTTGCGATTCAGCATTTTGCCACAGCGGCAGGCTCTTCCCCTCAACGACGGTCTAGTCGTAAAACCGATGATACCATACTCATTCAGTAAAGATAGAAGATCGGAAAAACGAGGAGGCCACGCGGGATTTCCGGCTGCTCAGACTATGGCCCCACAGAGGCTTGTTGAGAAAGAATTGGAAGCACTGGCAGTTGTATTGGCTCTTCCAGATTGCCGCAGGTGCTGGACTACAAGACCTAACAGTCAAGAGGGGAAGACTCTCAGGAACCTCCGAGAAGACTGCCAGATCGGTCTACAAATGTGACAAAATTTCAACCCAGTGCCATCAAGTAGTGTAATTGACTTGTGCTATTGTGAGTGATATCCGAGGAAATGCGCCTTCTTACGACTTGATGAAGGGTCCAGTTTGCTCCTCTGAACACGGAGTTGTCGGCTTTTTTGACGACGGGTGCCCTTAATTGACACTGGGTTTGACGGGGATGCAACGGAGTTACGATGCGGGGCCTTATCTGCTATATTGCGGAGGGGCATAAGAAATTTTTTGAATTTCGCGAAGGAGAAGCCATGAATTCAAAGAAGATGGGACGCCGAAAATTTATAAAAGGAGCGTCATCTGCGTTTATTGGACTAGCTACGGCTCCTCTTATGAACTTCAATCTTTCATTTGCCGAGACACAAAAGCAGGCTACACCTCAGTACCGGGCTCTCGGAAGGACTGGATTAAAGGTGACAGCCGTCAGCATGGGAGTCATGAACTGCACCGATCCGTCTGTGCTACATCGCGCCTTAGATCTTGGCATCAATTTTTTCGATACTGCAAATTCCTATATGGGTGGCAGGAACGAAGAAATGGTGGGCAAGGTATTTCGGGGAAAGCGAGACAAAGTGGTCATACAGACAAAGATTCACTTCCATGGTACGGAAAAGGAAAACAGGCAGTCTGTTGAGACAAGTCTTCGGAGACTCCTAACCGTCCATGTGGATGTGCTGTTGGCTCACTCGCTCACGAAACCTGATGAAGTTTCCAATCCTATGGTTACTGAGTTCCTCCAGGCGAAGAAGAAAGAGGGTAAGGCTCGTTTTACCGGCTTTTCTTCACACTCCAATATGGCTGCCCTTTTACAGGAAGCAGCAAAAGCGAATGTCCACGATGTAGCCCTTGTTGCCTACAATTTTACCCATTCAGACGATTTAAAGGAAGCGGTTGCATTAGCCTCAAAATCAGGGATAGGCGTGGTGGCGATGAAAACCCAGGCAGGAGGTTATAAGAGAAAGGACATGGGCGGACTCAGCCCTCATCAGGCTGCACTCAAATACGTGCTAATGGATCAACACGTTTCCGCAGCTATTCCCGGAGTCACCACGATCGAACAGGTCGAGCAATGTGCTGCTGTTATGGGAACAGCCTTGTCCGAGAAGGATTTCGATACGCTGAGGCAGTATCAGGCCCACCTTGAAGGAAGGATATGCACGATGTGTGGTGGCTGTATAGGAGAATGCCCTCATGGCGTGGCTCACGGTGATCTCTTGAGAGCGATCATGTACCACGACGGGTATAAAGACGACAGGCTCGCCGAAGAAGTAGCTCATACGGGAGATGCTCTGCCGAAAATCAAGCAATGTTGCGAGTGTTCATCTTGTGCGGTCGCTTGTAGAAGGGGAATCAATATTCAGGCGCAGATAAAAGCCGTGCATCAAATGTTCACCTGAGAATTGAAGGTCAATGGAGGAACGTTCTGATGGGTAGGCATGTAGGTCTGGTTATTTTACGGCTGCAAATTCTGAGCAGATTGGTCGAGTCCATCGCGCCGTAAATCGTGATAATCCGTAAAGTGTGGTAGCTTGGACTTTATCTGACAGTGGTGAGCAGAACCGACCCCGTTTATTGGCAACACAGTTCCTTAATGGCCTCTTTTTTGTTTCGCATTTACTCCTTTGCTCCGTGGGCTTTGAGAAGGTTCACCACATCAGCGTGACCTCTTTCGGAAGCGAACGTCAGTGCTGTCCTGCCGGCACCGAACGTTGCATTAACATCCGCCCCCCTATCCAGAAGCAGTTTCACCACTTCGGCGTGCCCCTGCCTTGAAGCCTGCATCAGTGCTGTCCAGCCTTCATTGGTCTTTGCATTGATATCGGCGCCTTTATCAAGAAGGCTTTTTACGAGTTCGGTGCGTCCGTCCAAAGAAGGCCACATCAATGCCGCCCAGCCATTATTCATCTTAGCCTTAACATCGGCTCCTTTATCAACAAGCAGTTTCACGACCGCAGCGTGACCCCACTTAGAAGCGCTAATCAGTGCTGTCTCGCCATCATTTGTCTTTGCATTAATGTCCACCCCTTTTTCAAGAAGCAGTTTCACAATCTCAGTGTGACCGTCACCTGAAGCGAGCATCAGTGCTGTCCAGCCAGTGGTCTCAGCATTGGCGTCCGCTCCTTGACTCAACAGATGTTTGACATCTTCCAAATTGCCTTTCTCACAGGCTTCTCCAAGAGCCTGATTCTTATCGATGTCCAAAGCAAAGGGCGTTCCTGAAGCAAGAATGACCAGAAACATCCCGAAGATTACCGCACTCTTGCCTGCCAGTCCTTTCTGAAACATGATCCCAATCCCTCCCTTTTTACAATATCGCATTAAACCCTGATTTTAATCCATTATGGCTTTCACCTATCCTTTCGTCAACTGTGGCTAAGGTTCGTCCAACCTAGCTAATTTGTTGCCACCTTCGAGAAATTCTCCTTGGCATCCACAACCGGATGTGTCATTTTAATTATCAGAAAGTTCTAAAACTGGAGTAACTATTCCGTCTTTCTAGGGGAGGCCACTACGTCCAAGAGCATAAAAGAACAATTGATAATGTTCGTAACCGACCAGAAGAATGAAGACCCCAAGACCACCTGGGAAGAGGTCGCTGAGCGCGTTGAAGCAGAATTCCCTAAGACCAGTGGGCTACCTCTCACGAGTAATGCGATCCGAAAGAGATACCACGCGTGGCTGAAAA
>JBKQMK010000599.1:0-3021 GCA_052146735.1 Desulfomonilaceae bacterium
GCCTTCGGTGCGCAGGTTGTACAGCCCATCCTCGTAAAAGCCGCTGGTGGCAGGGTCGAGGGCTATCACGATCTCTTCTCCAGGCTTGTAACCAGCTTTCTCGATGGCTCTGAGAATTATCTCGACTGCTTCGGCGTTGGTCTTCAATGCCGGAGCGAACCCGCCCTCATCGCCGACGCCGGTGGCGTGGCCGCTGGTCTTCAAGACGCCCTTCAGCGCGTGGTAGACTTCGCTGCCCCAACGCACCGCCTCGCGGAAATTGGGTGCGCCGACCGGGGCGATCATGAACTCCTGGAAGTCTGTGCCTTGCCAGTTGGCGTGGACACCCCCGTTCAGGATGTTGAACATGGGCACCGGCAGTAACCTGGCCGCCACTCCGCCGAGATATCTGTACAGTGGTAGGCCAGCCCAGTCAGCCGCGGCGCGGGCAACCGCCAGGCTAACCCCCAGGATTGCATTCGCCCCAAACTTGCTTTTATTGGGCGTGCCGTCCAGGGCCAGCATCGCATGGTCAATGGCGCTCTGATCGAGGGCGTCGAGGCCGACGATCGCCTGGGCAATCTCGTTGTTGACATGTTCGACGGCTTTCAGCGCCCCCTTTCCTCCGTAACGGGATTTGTCTCCGTCGCGCAGTTCCAGCGCTTCATGGACTCCGGTGGAGGCTCCGGAAGGGACCGCCGCCCGGCCAAAAGCGCCGTCCTCAAGAATGACTTCCACTTCGACAGTCGGGTTGCCCCGGGAATCTAGGATCTCCCTTCCAATCGTTCTGACGATCTTTCCCATGATACTCTCCTTCTGTTTCTTTTGATGTGAATCACCCGTCACCCGCTTTCAGGAACCATGACGCTTCAGGCGAATACATCCTCGACAGATGAATTTAAGGGTACAAAAGGGGTCGTAGTGAATGTTAGGTTCATTTCCCACGATGGTCCGCATGCGAGCCGTTAGAGCCCTGCAGCTTTATAGGCTGCACTGACGATCACCGTTGCCTCTTCCTGAATCCTCTGAAGATGATCTTTCCCTCGCATGCTTTCTGCATATATCTTACAAATATCCTCGGTTCCGGAGGGGCGGGCGGCAAACCAACCGTTTTGGGTGACCACCTTCAGGCCACCGATCTCGGCGTCATTCGCTGGAGCCCGAGTCAACTTGGCTACGATCGGCTCTCCCCCAAGCTCCTTTGCCGTGACCGAGTCCCGAGACAGATTCTTCAAAACCGCTTTCTGCTCTGAGGTGGCTGGAACATCGATCCTCTCATAGAATGCTCTGCCAAATTTCTCCTCCAACTCTCGGTAAAGTTCGCCCGGATCCTTGCCGGACTTCGCGGTCATCTCGCAGGCAAGAAGATCCATCAGGATACCGTCCTTGTCAGTGGTCCAGACGGTGCCGTCTCTTCTCAAGAATGATGCGCCCGCACTTTCTTCACCACCAAAGCCGCAAGTGCCCTTGAGAAGTTCATCCACGAACCACTTGAAACCCACGGGAACCTCGACAAGTCGCCTGCCAAGAGATGAGGCAACCCGGTCGATCAAGGATGTCGAGACCAAGGTTTTTCCAACGGCAGCATCCCTGCTCCATCCTGGCCGGTTCTGAAAGAGGTACCAGATGGCCACGGAGAGGTAGTGATTCGGATTCAGAAGGCCTGCACTCTTGGTGACGATGCCGTGACGATCCGCATCCGCGTCATTACCGAAGGCGACGTCGAAGTTGTTTCTTACCTCGATCAAACGTGCCATGGCATAGGGAGAGGAGCAATCCATACGGATTTTGCCATCGTGGTCAAGAGTCATGAAGGAGAAGGTAGGATCAACGGCCCGGTTCACGACCTCGATGGAAAGATGGTAACGTTCCGCAATAGGATCCCAAAAATCGATCCCTGCTCCGCCGAGGGGGTCCACACCTATCTTGAGCCCTTCCCCTGCGATAACTTCCATATCGATCACGTTTCGCAGGTCCTCTACATATGGGGTGATGTAGTCGTGCTGGTGGGTTGAATCAGCCTTGAGGGCCTTTTCATAAGGAACTCTCCGCACCGCCTTCAAGCCCTCGGCCATGATCGCGTTCGCTCTCTCTTCGATGGCCCGGGTCGTTTCCAGATCGGCCGGTCCTCCCTCGGGTGGGTTGTATTTGAATCCACCATCCTCAGGGGGATTGTGCGAGGGCGTGATTACCACCCCATCAGCCAGCCCCTCCCGTCTGTCCCGGTTGTGAGTCAGGATGGCGTGAGAAATGGCAGGCGTGGGGGTGTACCTCAGACCTTGTTGAACCATCACGCTCACCTCATTGGCAGCCAAGACCTCGAAGGCATTGGCCAAGGCCGGTTCCGAGAGGGCGTGGGTATCAATGCCGATAAAAAGGGGACCGGTTATCTTTTTTGATGCCCTGTATTCACAGAGGGCCTGAATCACCGCCAGGACGTGGGTCTCGTTGAAAGTTTTATTGAAAGAAGAGCCTCTGTGGCCCGAAGTTCCAAAGGCCACACGGCAGGCCGGATCAGAAGCAACGGGGTAATAGGAATAGTAGGCAGTAACCAGTCTCGGAATATTGGCAAGCATGTATCTCGGCGCTGGTTTTCCGGCAAGTTCATGAGTTGTCATACTTTTTCACCTCTGTCCTTGTTTCAGCGGCCATTCGTATATGCCCCAGGCCGGACCGTCCTTCGGTTACTTGATTTAGGACTCATGCCCTAACGGGTTCCGGACATAAGAGAGAGCATGAGGCATTTCCTCAGTCTCGAGACCTCGAAACCATGCTGCCTTCTATGACGGGCCATTTCACTGCCTCTGATCATTGTCCATAGAGGGAGGCGCTTGCGAAACCTTGGCCCTCAAGCCCGATGCTTGAGCTGATCGGCAACAGCCTGGGCTGCACGCTTCGCCGCTTCAGGGTCACCGAGGTAATAGTTGCGGATCGGCTCCCCGTCGTCGGAGAACTCATAGACGAGAGGAATCCCAGTGGGGATGTTGAGCTCTCCGATCTTGTCTTCAGGGATTTTGTTGAGGAACATGACCAACGCTCGCA
>JBKQMK010000600.1:0-12762 GCA_052146735.1 Desulfomonilaceae bacterium
TAATCCGGAAGACTTCCCGGACGATCAAAGGCGCCAAGCCAAGTGACGGTTCATCTAGCATCAGCAGTTTCGGACGAGACATCAGCGCACGGCCCAAGGCCAGCATCTGTTGCTCACCTCCGGAAAGCGAATCAGCGATCTGCCGACGACGATTTTTCAGATGGGGGAAACGTGTATAAATTTCGGTAAGATCACTGTAAATCTCGGAATCACTTCGTCTATACGCTCCCAACAACAGGTTTTCATCCACCGTCAAATTTCCCAGGACCTGCCGACCTTCCGGTACCTGTATCAGCCCCAGAGCGGTCACCCGGTCAGCCCGCCAGCCAGCGATTTCCCGATCTTCAAAACGGATCGACCCGCGAATAGGTCGCAACAACCCACTGATCGTGTTGAGCGCCGTTGATTTGCCTGCTCCGTTTGCGCCCACCAGTGCGACCACACTGCTGCTCGGCACTTCGAAGCTGACGCCCTGCAGCGCCGCAATTGCTCCGTATGAAGTATGAAGATCGCGGACAATCAGCATTTGGAATAATGTCCTCGTCCTTCGATAGGGATTAGTTCCCGGTATTCGACTTCAGCTACCGGCAATGTGTTCTATTCCTCTTCTCCTAGATACGCCTCTATCACCTGACGGTCATCTCGGATGGCATGCGGTGGCCCTTCGGCGATCTTTACCCCGAAATTGAGGACGATAACAAGATCGCACAGCCGCATAATGACGTCCATGTCATGCTCTATGATCACAAGGGTAATGGAGGTATTGCTCAGCTCAAACAAGAATTCGGTTAGCTGGGCCGTTTCCGTGCTGTTCATTCCTGCGGCGGGCTCGTCCAACAGGAGGAGGCAGGGTTCCAAGGCCAGTGCCCTGGCAATCTCCACTCGTCGTTGATCACCGTAGGATAGTGCCCTGGCCGGGACATCGGCGAGATGCTCCATGCGCAAGCTCCGAAGCAATTCAAGCGAGACCTGTGACGAGGTCCGCTCATCAGTTCGGCTGCGGGGAAGGCGCAATAATGTCTCAAGTAAAGTCCCACGCTGCTTGAGGTGATGCCCCATCATCACATTATCCAGCACTGAAAGTTCGGCAAAAAGACGAATGTTTTGAAAGGTCCGACCGATGCCCCGCTCCGCTATGCGATGCGGTGGAAGGCCGTTAATCATTTGCCCTTCCAGCCGGATGACGCCCCCCGAGAGTGGTACCAGACCGCTTATGACGTTGATCAATGTCGTCTTCCCCGCTCCGTTGGGTCCGATCAAACCGCAAATCGTTCGTTTGGGAATGTCGAATGATACATCATCGAGCGCACTCAGACCACCGAACATGCGGGTAACATTCTTTATTTCAAGTAGAGGTTTAGTCGTTTCCTGCACCATTGCGCGTTACCGATCTCTTACGCCGTGAGATTCCAAGTGCGCCTGCCGAGGACGCAAATCCCACTGGTGAATTATCCTGGTCCTAAAAAGGGAATCACGAACCTGCACCCGTTCTCATTGTAGTACGCCCGCGTCCCGGAATTGAGAGAATTCTCTTCACAAGGGCCCAGATGCGTGGGTCTGCAAGTCCTGAGGGTAGATAGATAATTGACAGCATAATAATCAGACCGTTGACCACGTCACGCTGGTCCTTGAGAAAGCGGAGCACCTCCGGCAGCGCAGTGAGCACAGTCGCGCCAATAATCGGCCCCACCCAGTGCGTCATGCCGCCTAGCACGGCGTAGGCTAGGATATCCACAGCGCGGCCGAAAACGTAGTTGTGAGGATCTATTACCCGTACGATGGGAACGCTCAATGCCCCTGCGCCTCCGGCAATTGCGGCCCCGAGCACGAACACCAGCAGCTTGTAGCGCACTACATTAATGCCCAGCGTGGAGGCCGCAGTTTCGTCCTGCCTGATTGAGGCCATAATGCGTCCGTAGCGCGAGCCATGCAATGTCGCAAGCACATATATCGAAACCATGACGAAGAGCAGGATGGGCCAGGTAGTGTCAGGAAGGCCAAGTACGACCTTGGGTGTCATGTAGGTCAGGGTAATACCTTCAGCGCCGCTGAAGACGGTCAGTTCTTTGTCCTGGCTGAAAAGCCGCAGCACCTTGTCGCCGTTGAGCGCGGTGATCCGGACAATCTCTCCGAAACCCAGAGTAGCTATCGCCAGATAGATATCACGCAGACGCAGCACCAGCATTCCAAAGGGGAGGGCCACCATCGCCGCAAGGAGCATGGCGATCACAAGCCCGATACTGAGCGGCAAGTGGGCCCTGGTGAAAATGATAGCCACCGTGTACGCGCCTATTGCCATAAAACCCGCGTTGGCGAGCGACAGAAGGCCCGCCGCGAGAGTCAAATAAATGCTGAGCCCTAAAGCGATATTGATCAGGACAAAATTGATTGTCGAAATGTTATCGGAAACAAATTCCGGCATAAGTTTGATTGATCCGTCCGTAAGGGTTTTGGCTCTTTAGGCTCGCACAGTTTTGCTACGCCCGAAGATGCCGCTGGGACGTACGAGCAAGACCAGAATGAGCAGTGCAAAAACGAATGCATCTCTGAAGCTGCTGTCCACATAGGCCACACTGAGAACCCGGATCATACCCACCAGAAATGCCGCCAGAGCAGCTCCGCCGATACTACCCATACCTCCCACGATGATCACGGTCAGACCGGATAGTTCTACCTCGTTTCCCATGGTCGGCTCCAAACGGTTGAAAGCCAGCCCGAGGAGCACGCCAGCAGCACCGGCTAGTGCGCCTGAAATGAAAAACGTCTGCGCAATCACAAAGTCGACGTCGATCCCCAGCAGTCGGGACGTGCGCTCACTCCAAGCAATGGCCCTGATGGCGCGGCCCATTTGCGTCCGTTTGATGAGCAGGATCAGCGCGAGCATCAGGGCCAAGGACAGTCCCAACACCAGGGCCTGAATCGGCGAAATCACCGCATTCTTCGTGATTTGATACGGCATGAGCGGAAAGAGATTGGGCGGAAACCGCGACACCTGAGCGCCGAACATGCCTATTGCCAGACTAATGAGGATGAAGGTGGCTCCAATTGACGAGATAATGGGCGCCAGGTGGGGCACGTCCCGCTGGCGTAATGGACGATTGGTGCGGTAGTCTTCGACGATGCCTACAAGCATCAATACTGCCCCGACAATCGTGAACCAGTTCTTCACTGGGGGCCCCCAATCACCCACCATTCCCACGAGCAGCAGAATGAAGCCGCCCCAAAGCACTAGGCCGCCCGCGGTCAGAGAACGCAGCGGCTTGAAAGCGAGCCGGTCGATCAGCACAGCCACCAGCCCTGAGCCTATCATAGCGACCGGGATCGCACACCACAGCGGCCAATTCAATCGGGTGACGCATAGGAAGGCGAAGAACGCGCCCGACATGAATGTTGCGCCGTGGGCCAGATTAATGATGTTGAGCACACCAAAGACCAGGGTATACCCCATGGCAAAGAGCGCTAGGGCCGCCCCTTGCCAGATACCATTAATCAATTGCTGCAGAAGTTGAGTCATACAGTCACCTTCACCGGAAGCGCAAGGGGGGAGTTATTGCCAACCCCTCGTCTCCGCCGGTATGTTTCCCTTACTGGAATAACTCAAATTTCCCATTCTTAATGATCTGCACTATGGGCGGATGCACCGGTTCGCGCTTTGCGTCGAAAGAGAACTTCCCGAGAACCGTGTCCAGATCCCTGATATTGGCCATTACATCCCGGATTGACTTTGAATCGCTGGAGCCGGCGGTCTTGATGGCATGCGCCAGTATATAAACACCGGCGTACGCCTGTGCGGCAAATTGATCGGGATTTGAGCCGTACTTGCCCTTGTACGCTTCAACGAAAGCTTTATTACCAGGAGTGTCGTTGCCGATGAACCATGCCGCGCCGGAAATAGCGCCCTCGGCAAACGAACCCGCAAGCTGGGCGAGTTTCGGGGAGTTGAAGCCGTTCCCGCCGATAATGTGAACGGACTCAGGGATGCCGAGCTGGCGTCCCTGGCTCATGATACCCGCTGCTTCCTCAGCCAGTGCAGAGACGATAATTTGATCGGGATTCAAGCCTTTGATTTTCGTGAGTTGAGCAGAAAAATCCGTATCCTTCTTCTTGAACGTCTCCGTGGTTAAGATCTGAATACCTTTATCCTCCAGTCCCTTCTTGAAAACGTCATAGCCGCTCTTGGTGAAAACATCATCGTCGCCGTACATTACCGCGACCTTCTTGTAGCCCAGTTTGTCCATCGTAACCTTGATGGTATTGGGTTGGACTGCGAACTCAGGCAGGCTGTCGCGAAAAATGAAATCGCCGATCTCCACAATGCCCCCGGCGGTGTTGGAGACGCCCAGCACCACCACTTTAGCATCCTGTGCAATGGGGTCTGCCGCTTTGGCTGAATTTGAAAGCGTGGGGCCCAAGATAGCAATCACTTTGACCTTCTTTATCAACCTGTCAAAAGCGGCAATGGCGCCCTCTTTTGTCGAGCGATCGTCTTCAGTCATGAGTATGAGCTTTGCCGCACCGAGCATGCCGGATTTGTTTATTTCGTCCACGGCCAGCGTCGCCGCGTTTTTCTGCGACGGGCCGTACACTGCAGCGTCACCGGACAGTGACCAGACCGCTCCGATGGGGATATCGCCGCTTAGGCCTGTCCCAGCGGTTGCCATCAGTGTCCCGGTTACGCCAAAGCCGACAAGGCAAATCGCCGACAGCGCCAAGAATACGAAGATACGAGATTTCATGTCCTGCCCTCCATATAGAACGGAATCGTATGGCGGTCTTGCCATTTCGGGGGTCTTCGGCTCATGGCCGGTCGTCGAATGGTTTTTCGGACCCCGAAAAGGTGGCCGTAGCGTCTCGTGCGAGACTCCACGTGGGCAAGACCGCCGTCACGTTGCTGAAAAGCCGCTTTTATACAGTTTTCGAGCATACCTCACCGTCCGCGATCCCGTCAAACCATTTTTAAATCCGCGATCTTCAGTCGAATCCTTTTGGGGCCCTGTAGTTTTGCATGATTCACCATGTACGATCCCAGCACCACCCACTCCATGACATGCTGAAGAAAACCAACCGCCGTCGCTTCTCTACGAACTCGCCAAAGCCTTTCTTACCCGTTCCGGGGTCATGGGCAGGATTCTCATCCGTATGCCCGCGGCGGCAAATACGGCATTTGCGACTGCCGGCGCCACTGGAGGCAGCGGAGGTTCTCCAACACCTCCCATCTTCTCGTTGTTGGTGATAATGCTCACATCAATATCGGGAATCTCAGACATGGTTAGAATGGGATAATCGCTGAAATTGGACGTGGCCACTCCCCCTTTTTCAAAGGCCACTCTTTCTTTCAGGGCAGTCGAAATCCCCATAATGATCGCGCCCTCAATCTGAGCGGTTACGCTGTCTGGGTTGACCACCTGGCCGCAGTCTATCGCAGCGAATATTCGGTTAACCGTTATAACACCGCTCTCCTTATCTACGGTAACTTCAGCCAGCTGCGCGGCGTAGCTCCCGAAGGAGAGGCGCTGAGCTATTCCTCGGCCGGAACCCTTTGGCAAGGGCTTTCCCCAACCACCCGCCTCCGCGACCTTTTTCAGGACCGCCGCAGCTCTAGGATTCTCTTTCAGCATGCCAAGGCGGAATTCCAGGGGATCCTGACCCGTGGCCCAAGCCAACTCGTCCATAAAGCATTCCACCGCGAAAGGATTGCTGGAATTGCCCACCGACCTCCAGAACCCCACGGGAATTGGCAGACCGAGGCGCACGTATTCCACGTAGAGGTTGGGAAGCGAGTATTCCATGTTTGCAATCGCGTCCACAGCCGTGGGCTCTATTCCGTCTTTTACCATGGTGGGAAAGAATCGTTCCATTATCGGCGAAACCACAACTTTGTGGCGCCACGCCGTGAGACGCCCTTCTTTATCCAGCCCGGCCTCCATCCTGTGCAAGCTTCCTGGCCGATAAAAATCGTTCTTGAAATCCTCTTCTCTCGTCCAGATATGCTTCACGGGTTTCCCGGCGGCTTTCGAAATCCTTAGCGCTTCCTCAACCACTTTGACTTCCGCCCGGCCGCCAAACCCGCCTCCCAGGCTTGTGGTGTGGATGATTTCTTGTCCTCAGGCAGTCCGGTCTCTCTCACGGCCGCTTCAAGAACACCAGTCTGGTACTGGGTAGGGGACCAAATCTCGCACGTGTCAGGCCTCACATCCGCAGTGCAATTCTGTGGTTCCAATAGAGCATGTGCCACATACGGAATTGAGTACGTGGCATCCATTCGTTTGGAAGCCGCTTTCAGTGCCTCTTCCGCGTTTCCAAAATTTTTCGCCACAGCCCCCTTTTTTTCAAGATGTTCAGACATGATGCGCTCAAGAGTTTTGTCATCCAAATCGGGAGCAGATCCAGCGCTCCATTTGGCTTTAAGAGTGGATCGTCCTTTCCAGGCTGCTTCAAGACTGTTAGCAACCACGGCAACTCCCTCCGCAACCATGACCACGCTCTGAACCCCGCGGACTTGTTCCGCCGCTACTTTGTCGAATGATAAAAGTTTAGCGCCGTATACCGGGGCTCTTTCCAGAGCGGAGTAGAGCATTCCCGGTACTGAAACGTCAATTCCAAAGACGCCTGCCCCGTTTACCTTATTCGGTATGTCCAGTCTGGGAATGGACTTACCTATGAAACGGAACTCCTAGGGTGATTTGAGAGGCGGGTTATCAGGGATCGGGACCTCGGCCGCTTTCGCGCACAATGCGCCGAAAGTCAGGCTTCTGCCGGTTTTCCCGTGAATTACTTTTCCTTCCTCGGCCTTGCATTCTTCCTTGGGGACTTTCCACTCTTGAGCCGCGCCGGACACCAACATCTCACGGGCCGTGGCACCTGCCTTGCGCATTGTGTCGAACATATTACGTATGCCGGTGCTGCCTCCAGTAATCTGCATCCCAAAAATGGGGTCTTTATAGGCGTCGGTAACTGGTGACGCCTCCACTCTTATGTCATTCCAATCGGCCTCAAGCTCATCAGCAGCCACCATGGCCAAACCGGTCCACGTGCCCTGTCCCATTTCGGACTTGTTGACAACCACTGAAACCATATTGTCGGGGGTTATCTTCAGCCAGGCGTTTGGGCGCCAAGGATTGCTCAAATCTCCAGCCTTTTCATTCACATCGGAGAGTGCCGAAGTTGGAAAACCGCCAAAGCCTATCGCTAGCGCGAGCCCTGTGCCTGCGAGGGACACCTGTAAGAATTCACGACGTTCCATGCATCTATTCATTTGGAGCCTCCTGCGCCGGCGGCCTTTCGGATGGCTTTGAGGATACGGGGGTATGTGCCACACCGGCACAGCACGTCGTCCATACCTTCCACGACTTCTTCTCGCGAAGGATTGGGATTCTTGGACAGTAACGCTATTGCCTGCATGATTTGGCCCGGTTGGCAGTATCCACACTGGGGCGCTTGCGTCGATATCCAAGCCGCCTTGACGGGATGATCATGAGGTATGCCCTCAATGGTGGTAAGGGATTTCCCGATGGCGTCCTCTACGGTAAGCTGACATGAACGTACGGCCTGACCGTCTATGTGGATCGTGCAAGCCCCGCAAACCCCTTCACCACACCCGTACTTTGTTCCTTTGAGGTTCAAGTTTTCCCTGATAGCCCAGAGTAAGTTGTCGCCGCGCTCCGCGTCCGTTTCGCATTTCTTGCCGTTGATAAAAAGCTCGACCATCTTTGATACTCCTCGCAAGGGGGGAAATGGTTAAACCGGAATTATGCTGCGGTCTTGCCATCTTGGAGGTTTGGTTGCACTGAAGGGTCGCGAGTTGTTTCTTCTTGTCCAACTAACCCGGCAAAGGCTGCTCCGCAAAAACCAAGAGAGGCAAAACCATCGTCACGCTGCTGTAATAGCCTGTTTTGTCCTGTTTTGAGCGTACCTCACCAGAGGTACCCCAGTCAAACAAAATCCTCGGCGTTGCTCATTACCCGAAAAACGACTTGTCAGAGGTGGGTGCCGGTGCGTCAAATGCACCTCTCGGCTGTCGGATTGTCCAAGAAGTGACAACTTTAGCCTGGAGGCAGCGGTTTTATGATACTCCCTGCCGGTGTTCAGTGTTGCCGAAGTCCTGCTGCCCTTGGGAGAGCCGGTTCATGCTGTGCATATCTTCAGCCGCGTCCTCATCTTAACGGGGGGCATTGTTGCTCCACGGGAATAAACGACTTTTTTGCAGGGAGTTTCTGTGGGCGTCGTCGCGGCTTGGCCTGGATTTTTTGACGGCACCCAGTGCACCTCATATCGCGAAGCCACCCCTTGCTGATGCCATACTCTCACAACGTGGATCATCCACGCTCCCCAGCAGATTCTCTCCCTCACCCAGAAGGACAACGGACTATACCTCTAACTGACCATGTGGTACAAGATCCTGCGGCAGGTCAATGAAACACTATCTGGACATTAATGGTTAGACGCCTCGGCCCTGCTCTCGTCCGAGATCGTCAAGGGTGGCACGCTGAAAATCTATCTGGGGCGCGCCGCAGGGTCTGTGAACGACCCACAAGGATCCGGTCAACGCAAATCTGCTCGCGTTCTTCAAGGCGTAAGGCCCAATAAAGAGGTGAAAAGGAGAACAACATAACTGGTCTTTTGGCTCTCGCCCTTGAAGCGCTCAGCGGCCGAGGCGAGGTTGAAGGCTCATGTAGCAGACTTGAACCAAATAGGGAGGTGTATCGTGGCTCGAAATACCAAAGAACTAGGGAAGAAAAAAGTGATTGAAGTTTTGAACAAGGCCCGCGGCATGGAGTTGCACTGCATAGCCCAGTACATGAACCAGCATTACAATTTGGACGACATGGATTACGGGGATATGGCGGCAAAGGTCAAGCTTATAGCCATCGATGAGATGCGCCATGCAGAGATGTTGGCAGAGCGAATCAAGGAACTGGAGGGGGAACCGACCACAGAGCCTACGGCGAAGGCTGAAAAAGGTCAGCAAGTCCGAGCTATTTTTTCATTTGATGCGGACCTTGAAGACAATGCAATCAATGCATATAACCAATTTCTGTTGGTCTGCCGAGAAAACGGCGACAGTACGAGCGTGAAAATTTTCGAAACAATTATTGATGAGGAACAGGTGCATTTCAACTACTTTGACAATGTGAGAGATCACACCGAGAAGCTCGGCGAAACATATCTTGCTCAAATTGCCGGGACGCCGTCCACCACAGGTCTACTGACACAGGGCTTTGTCGCTAGACAGGGCGGCACTGGCACGCAAGGCGCCGCATAACGTCGCAAAGGTCACGATATTTAGGCTGATACTCAATTACCATCGTTAGGGACACAGAGAGGCGGCATTCTGCCCCCTGGTAAGCCGCTGGTACTCCCGGCTTCAGGCTAAGAGGCTGCAACGCCGCTCAACACATCTTGCAGCATTTTCTTGGCAACATTTATGGGAATAGCAAACCCTATCCCAATGTAGCCGCCGCTTTTCGAGAGAATCGCAGTGTTTATGCCGACCACTTGCCCCGCAATGTTTACAAGGGGTCCGCCTGAATTGCCAGGATTGATTCTGGCATCGGTTTGAATAAAATCCTCATATGGGAGAATTCCCATTCCATGACGATTTCTTGCGCTGACGATACCGCGGGTGACCGTTTGGTTCAGTCCGAACGGGTTGCCGATGGCGACCACTATGTCCCCCACTTCAAGAGTTGCTGAATCCCCAAGCTTGGCGTAAGGGAAAGGTTCGCCGTCAATTTTGATAAGAGCGACATCTGTCTTAGGATCTATGGCAATGGTCCGTGCCCTGTATTTCTTGTTGGGTCCGAGGGTCACGAAAATTGTGTCAGCTCCCTTTACTACGTGGCTGCTTGTCAGTATATAGCCACGGGGGTCCACGAGAAAGCCTGAACCTAAACCCTGCTGGCGGGATCGCCGGTCCTCACCGGAGTTTCCGAAAAATTGACGCATGAATTCATCCCCGAAGAATTGTCGAAAGTTCTCAAAAAAAGGATCTAGTTCCTGCGGGTTTTGTCGCTGCCGGAGGACCTTTTCTGAGGAAATATTTACCACAGCAGGTTTTACGGCATTTGCGACAGCTCTTAAGGACTTCTGAAAATCTGTCGCGGAGTGATGCTGGGCCAACGCTAATGTCGCGAGGAATAGAAAAGTGACAAACTGGACTACCAACCATCCAGACAGTATGGTCCCTGATAAGAAACATATGCCACGAGGTCTTTTCATTTCCCTTTCCAGCCCACATCAGTAACTACAGTTTTGACATCCACGCCTTCTTTCCGTTGCGTCCCCAAAGACATTAACTTGGCAAAAATGGCCCATCGAGAAGAGAGGAGGAATTACGACTTCCGAGTGACGCCACAGATCGAAATCTAATGAAGTTCCACAGAATCAATTCTCTAGTCCGTTCCTTCCTTCGCGCACTATACGCCATTACAGGCCCGAGAAATCGCAACAGAGAGCTTCCTGCGAAGCCGATTACCCATAAGCGAAACGCCGAGAGGGGCATTTCTCGGCGTTTCAATCGAACTGAGAGACTGAAGAAAAGGTTATAAAAATTCTACCGGACAGCGGGCTTGTATGTCAACGAGAAAATCAGGCCCTACAGATCGAAGTTTATCAGCTCTTCCGTGAGATTCCCTCCTCGAAGAGGAGTATTGATCACATCCTATTTCTTCATTTTTTCCTGAATTTCCTTTTTCTTCTGTTCCAAAAATTGTTGCAGCTCTGCCTTCAATTGATTTTTCTTCTGGTCCAATTCCCGCTTAGTTTGCTCTAGTCGGGCGGCCTGCTCTTGTTCAAATTGCTTTGTTAGATTCTCTCGGTCGTCGGGCTTTGCCTTTCTAAACTTGTCCTTAAATTCCTTAAGTTCTTTTTTCCTGCTTTTGATCATCTGCCGCCTGAATTGTTCGAATTCCTTTTTCTTCTGATCTCTAAACTGTTGCAGGACTTGCTGAATTGTCACTTCTGCCCTCGGCCTCTCTCGTAGTTCAGTTCCAAGGCAGACAAACGGGATGCTCATAGTCAGAAGAAAAACCAGGAAAGAACACAGTTTTCTCAAAGCATTCCCCTTTCTCTAAGTCAGGCTGTTCAGTTGAGGGAGTCTACCTTGTCACATGCTCCAAATGTACCAGGCGTAAAACAGGGGACGAGACTCAGCGACTATTTCCCAGGACTCCACATGATCAATCCTGGACCGTTCTTCGCACACAATAGGAAACAGTTAGTGAGAAACACGACGTTCGACCACGGAAATCGTGATCAGGGCGGATAGAAAGCCTTGACAAAGGGTATTTTTGGCCTGGCTCATCGAGCCTCATGAATTTTACAAGGCCCTGCCGCGAACGCGACGCCGCTTCTGTTGGGCACTTGTCTGGGCTTGTAACGTCTTCTGTTTCTGTTGCGTCTGGAGAAATGCCGCTTCCCTCTGGGCATCCTGCGCCACTGCGGTCGTCTGCCCATTCAGGCTTGCCAGCTGCCTCAGTAACGCTTCTAGGGTCCGGGAACAGTTTACAATATCAGTAGACGGGACTGGATTCCTATTACCTGCGGCGTCAAACAAGACATTCGATCGGCTGGCCTCCGAGATGCACGTTTGGGCAATCTGAATCTGGCTGTTCAGAGCCCGAATTTTCTGCTTGAGGATGTTGCTTTTGATTTGAGTAGTGCTCGGCACTCCTGACAATGGGGTGACCGCCACGGCTGCTGCGCTGGGTAGCGAACTCGATGGGAGTGTCGCTTCCTGAGCGGCTGTAGGAAGCTCCATACATAAGCAGAAAAGACAAACGACGCAGAATGTGTTGAAGATTGCCCTCATTTTCATTCTTTCGAGCCCCTCCTTAGCGTAATTCCAAACAGCTCAACCTACCTGGCCATAATGGAAAGCGGGATCGCCAATCAGGACAACAAAGGTTCTTTGTGTTAGGGCACAGCATAGAGTCCGGAGCAGTCCTTCCGCTCCATGCACATGCATTGTATGTAGATTACCCTCGATTGCCATAGGGCTTTATTCAGCTAGTCTTTCCCAAGATGACGAGCCTTCAAATTGCGATTCTCCACCGGATGCCTTGCCCAATCTCGAAAAAGCCCGAGCGCTATCTAAGTGAACAACCTGGATAATATCACAGATTCCTATTCGATGTCGTCAAAATTTTGCTCATCTGACAACCACTGCCTCGATCGTGTACAAGGCACAGTGAAGGAGGTAGAGCTTGACGACAATGGCCCCTGAGACTTCGTGTGCGCGGTTCTGCCTCATTTTCTGCCAAAGGTGTAGGAGTTATTGCGCGGAGGAGAGAATATAGCCTCTGAACCGTCTTAGGTTCTTCAGGCAAATTCCATTATCTCAGACCGGCCAACTGTGGTATAGCCTTCCTTATCCTTTCTTAGATTTTTTCCATGTTGCCCTGGGGGATTCCTCTGGGGCTTTTTTTGAGAAGTTAGGATATTTCGAGGAGTGGAGCGGTCGCTGGCGGAAAGATTTCCGAAATCGCAAGTCTTCAACATAATTCATGCTGAATTAGGTCGTGTTTCCGAGGAGGGAGTGCTGGGCCATGTGGCTGAACGAAAAAATCAAATCTAGGGATTTTACCCATGACGTCGCTTCGGGGATGACGACTTCAGAACTAATGAGGAAATATCGCCTTTCACCCGAGGAACTCCAAACTCAATTGAAAGAATCGTTGGAGGCTGAAGCCATAAGCCTCGTTGATTCCGGCCTATGGTCAGTTTGGCGGGACGAAGGGATTACAATTGAACATTATCGACTCA
>JBKQMK010000601.1:0-4818 GCA_052146735.1 Desulfomonilaceae bacterium
AAACCAACCTGGGAGGCGCCAAGGCATTTCGCAGACTGGTGGACCGCAAGCCCATGAATGTCCACCTGATCAGCACAGCATACGTATGCGGTTATATTCAGGGTCAGATGATGAAGGAAGTCAACCACCCGAGGGGTGATTTCGTCAACGTTTATGAAGAGAGCAAATGGGAGGCTGAACAGATCTGGATGGGGGACGCGACCATCCTGCGGCCATCCATCATTGTGGGTGACTCGGAGACAGGAAGGTGCGGTTCATTCGGTGGCTGGTACATCCTCTTCCAGGCCGTTCATCTGCTTGACAGGCTCATGCGTGATGCCAACGGTGCCAACCGCCTCAACCTGCAGATTAATGTTCCGGCCGATGCAAGTGGGACCATGAACATCATTACGGTAGATTCTCTGGCCGAGGAAGCGATCCGCATCATAGAAAATCCCGCCAATCACAAGAAGATATATCACCTCAGCCACCCCGATCCGCCTACGCACCAGTGGACCCTGGACTTTATCTGCAACAGGTTCAATGTGGCCGGGATTAACTTTGCCGGAGCAGGCGCTCCTTTCACTCAGCCACGCAACAGGATTGAGCGGATGGTGTGGCGGCAGATGCAGACCATCCTCTTTCACTTTTCCAATAACCCTTCTTTTGACCGCACCAATACCGACGCGGCCGCACCGGATCTCAAGCCTGCGCCGATCACCGAGGATCTTGCCAACAAGCTGCTCGATTACGCAATAGCCTGCGACTGGGGCCAGTCAGGACAGTAGTTTGGAGCATGTGGGGCTGCCGGCGTATCAAATCCTCGCCGTCATTCCCGCGGACGAGGGCATCCAGCAGGGGCGATTCGCGAATCGGCTTACTTCCCAACCAAGCAATTAGGGGAGACACCCATAACCACTACTCTGGTTCTTGGTTTCAGTCAGCGCTTTTGACTGTAAAGATGAATGCTGAGAATCAAGTAGGGAGTCCCCGGAATTTCGATTCCGGAATTATGGAATTCCAGATTCGGGGAAATCACCGCGTCGGGCACGAGGAGAAATTCTCGGTAAGCGGGCTCGGCCCCTTAAGTGTTAATACGCTCAAGCATGAAGCCGAGCGTTGCTGAGCCAACGCTTGAGGTGCCACGTATTCTTGATGGCTTCGGCGGCCAACTGCAGTGGCAATCCTGCTTCGTTCAACAACAGAACTACCAGCATTGCGCGGGCTCTTACATAAAGCCAGTATAGATCCTCCCCTTCTACGAATTTCCCGGAAAAGCTCGGATCATTATGGGTTAGCCTGTTCCTGGTATCGGTGATCTGATCCCTGAACCGCTCCCTCTGAACCACGATCAGCTCGAAGCATTCGCCGTCAAGCGACTTGATGAGATCGTCTATTCTCTTGCGGAAAGAGTATTCGTTCGCCCATCTGAGTACGGCCGTCAACTTTCGCCGCAAAGGATCAATAATCGCTGGTGAGATGGCATCTATCATACTTTTCTTGATCATTTCATATTCACTCGAATCAACATATTCATCGCGTTTGACCGCCCTGTGGAAGCTCTCAAGTCCATGACACACAAACAGAAATCTTGCCTCAAGCGCTATGTTTTCCTCGTAAAACGAGTGGGCGCACAAATTATGTGCTATTCCAAGCAACTCACAATTCGAGAGCCAGCCGTTGAGAAGCTGTTCAAGTCTAGGGCGCACCTGTGGGAACCGGAAAACGTGCTCTGGAGCCTTCGAGGCTTCCCCTACGTACCCGTGTCGAAAGTATACCAAGACGGGATCTGCCGGGGGTCCCACCGCTTCACCTTGAACAGCAATTGGTACCCTGCCCCGGACTCGCACAAAGAAAACTGGTTTCCACATCAAAAGAGTTAGTAGCTGTGAAATGTCGCGGGCTCTTTCCAAATACCAGTCAAGGTCCTTCGGTTCCTGGGGCTCAATCAAGATACATGGGTCTGTTTCGATGTGACAGGTCCATGGACCCTCCCAGCGCATACCTGTCACGTTGACGAGGGCAATACGCGCTTGAAGGGGGGCAACTCGACACGCAAACGTTTCATTCAGTCCCAGATCCGAAAACCGGATTCGAAAAGCCATGGTCTGAGGGCTATCGTCGTGGATCAGCGGAGTCTGCACTCCCAACCATGCGTGGAGCTCCGTAAATTCAACATACAATCTTCTAAATTTGATGCTAGACGGCGTGTCGAAATGCGCGCCGATATAGACCCTTTCCGCAAGGAAAGTTGATTTGGGAATGCTCCATCGTGGCGATATACTGTTTACCGGTTGGATCTCCCAACTGTCTTCGATGGTCACCGCTTTGCCCTCTGTTGACTCTCCCAAGATTACCGGGGCTGTAAACGGACGGGCATCTCCACGAAGTTCAGGTGTTCCTAGTCCCTCATTTAATCTCAAGGTAATCGTTTGCGAGCTATCGAATGTTAGCTTTCCTCAAATTCGGTGATCGCTTTCCTGTGGAATCCACCACCAGCCCTCCAAATCGAATTGCTCACGAAGCGTCCAATTGTCAGCACTCATGGGTGGTTGCCCCTCATTTCACAAGATAAAGAACGCGCTCTTCTTCCCCTTCTCGAGTTCTGAGGACACCACGCGTATCTTAACGCCATTTCTCTTCTTTGCCCCTGATTTTTTCTTCAGAGCAGCCGGCCAAGCGTTTCGAGCATGTGGCGCAATCTTGGTTCGTGTTCACACCGACTCATGCTAGACATCTCCGTTTCCCTTAGAATTTGGTCCCGAAGACATTTGCTCAAGAACCAAGTGTGGTGTCCGCGGAATTCCCCGGAATTTGGTATGGCCGGCTTCGGCTGTTACGTGATCGAGGGCTGTTGCACAGTCAGGTCAATTATAGCTGAATAACCCCACAAGTACTGCTGTCACAATAATTTGCAAAGCAACCACGGCCGTGATCCACATCGGCCTATGTGCCAATAATCTTTCCGGGCCGGGTATGGCTTTCAAAAAGAAAGAGGCATTAGCAAGATTAAAGAGTACGATTGTCCAAAGCAGCGCGCTGGTGCCTCCGTATACCCACCAGCAGAAAATCCCATAGATTGTCTCGAACACGAAGGCAACAGCAGGTTTTTCATATAGCCCCAGGCCGAACTTCCTGCCGGCCAGAAACGGCGCGATTGTAATATCTCGGGCATGACTGATCAAGTCAAGCACAAGGTGAGAACATATCCCCAGCGCAACTGCTGTTCCTAAATCAACCGCGTTGAAGCCCACAGCAATAAGTATCCATGCGCCGGCTGCCAAAACAATCGTGGAGGCAACTGAGTGAGAAAATGGCATATACTCAAGATGCACGTCACTGACCGATTTTACGCTGTTTTCCGTTGTTGTCTTTTCTACGCCGAGAAAGTTTAATGCAACCCAGAGGATTTCAATGAGTTGGACTGACACCAGGATTACGGCTATCGGAACATCGGGATATATCTTTTTGATAATCAGAGCGGTAGCTGCGTGATTTATAGCGAACATCACCCCGTCCTCTTTACAGGCTTCATTCCCAAAAATTCCTCTGAATCCATGGCATACCGAAGCCGCTCAGTTGATAGGTACGAGCCTTCTTAAGTTAAGGATGCGTTCGCCGCGATCTCGGTTCAACCTATGATTACATGCCTTGAAAGCGAGGCACAGGTTCACCAAGCTGCCGTTGTGGCTGAAAGGGGATGAAGATTGGGCTAAGCCCGTAGCGGTAGGCAGGGTCAACAGAAATCGTTCCGCGAAACGCGGCATTTGCGGTCTATACTCCGGTGATGCGGCTCCTCCAGGTCTCGTGGGGTCACAACATCCTACCCTACTTGTTCAGAATTTCCTCTAATCGGCAGATCAGCCGCGGCAGGTCGCTTCGAATGATCTCCGACAGGATCTGGAAATCCACTTCGTCGTAACCGTGGATGAGGCCGTTGCGCAGGCTCACTATTTCCGGTCAAGGAATGTCCGGATGGCGGTCCCGAGTTTCGTTGGAAATTCTGGCCGCGGCCTCGCCCACGATTTCCAACAGGCGAACAAGTGCAAGATTTAGTGGCCGATCAGTGTCGAGGTCGGCGCGGGTTCTTTCGCGAGACAATTCTACCGCTTCAACAGCATGGTCGAGCATGTGGCGCAGTCTTGGTTGGTCGTCATGCCGACTCATACTGGACCTCCGCCTCGTTCAAAATGTGGTCACGAACATATTTGCCCAAGAAACCCGGCGTGTTGAGGTCTGCTTTTCTGCCAAGAAGCAGAGAGAGTTCACGCTCAATCGAAATGAAATTCAACCCGACTGCAACCCCTGGCTCAAATTCGACGAGCACGTCCACATCACTGTCTTCATTGAAGTCGTCACGAAGGACTGAACCAAACAAAGCCAATTTGCGGATGCGATGGCGCCGACAAAATTCTGCGATCTTTTCCGGAGGCATGTTGACGCCGCGGCAATTCATGACCTTTTACCTCATCCCCATTCCGGGAAGTCCTCAACCGCCAATCGCGGTGCTTTGGCCGGCGTCTTTCGTTAAACCGACTGATGTTCCACAGGTATGTTGTGGACTTGCTTGGGTTCGGATGTTTCCAGTGAATATTCTTGCGACAGTACCTCCATCGGAATGTGCAGCAACTTAGTCAGGGTCCGGATGTCATTGAGAGTCAAAGCCCTTCTACAGTTGATTATGTCCGAAATCCGCCCGCTGCTCTTCCCGAGATGTTCCATTAAGTCCTTTCTCGAAATCCCCAGTCCTTCCATCTGGATCTTGATCGCCTCGATGGGATGCGGCTTTCCCATCGGGAAATGCTTTTCCTCGTACGCATCTACCAAGGTCACAAGAAT
>JBKQMK010000602.1:0-4217 GCA_052146735.1 Desulfomonilaceae bacterium
GCATGATGAGCACAGACCACAAAGACGAGCGAATCAAAGCGTTGAGGCAAGATCCTGACTTCCGGGCTCTTGTCAACGCGCTCAAGTCACAGACACCGGACCAGGTTGACTCATTTTATTCTCTTCATGGATGTTCCGAACACGAAGAGAAGGGAGAGGCGCAAGATGAAAGAAGCAAAGGCGAAGAAGTGGAGAGAGAAGGAAGCTGACTAGAGACTCGCAATGGGGAAGCGGTACAATGAGTTGAGAAGCAAGGGGAAGGCCGGTCAGGAAGCAACCGACCTAATCAATGAAGAGTTTGAGGCCAACATACCGTATTCCACCATCAGGGGTTACGGCCTCAAATATAAGCAGAAGTTGAAAAAGACCGGTTTATCTTTGAAACATGGGGAATCCGAGGAACGTTCCGAACGTGAGGAAGATAATCAACGCCCGGCCCCCCGGACGCGCGGGCGGACTGAAAAGCAGCCTATCAAAGTGCCTGACGAATTAATGCCGGTTAAAGAGCTTGACGACCGAATGAGGCTAGTGGCGCGAGAAGTATTCCAAGAGATGCTTCATAATATGCGGAATGAGAGGAACGTAATGGCAGACGCCGAAGACTCCCCGCCGGAACCAGAGACTCTGAAGAAAGCAGGCAAGGGCCGCAGAGAGAACCGGAATTATGTCAAGGCAAGTGTCACGGTAGATAAGGTTCTGTGGGATCTATTCACCACAGAGCGGGACCACATGCGGGTATCAACTGGACGGCTCATGGATATTATTCTTTGGCGTCATTTCAACCGGCCTAAGTTGTCTTTCGAGCAATGAGGCTGAGACAAAGGAATCCCAGCCGGCCGGCACCGGGCAGGGCTGGACTACTCGAAGAAAGGGAGCCGAAAGATGTATTATATATCTGATGACGAGCTAATTCTATGTGTTCCTGGGAAAGGATGGAATGTCGCGCGACTGAGACCTATCCGCCCCGATGGGACCACGTGGGAGTTTCAGCTCAATAAGCCGGCGGGAGCGAAACCGATTTCTTATGAGGAATTCTGTGTTATCGCGGACGGAATTGGCGCCACCGTTCCAGAGCCGGAGACGAAATGACGAACTTGGAGTTCGAGCGCAGGGAGCGCGGTTTAAGTCTTAGGGAGCTGGGATTAAGGCTTGCTTTCAGCGCTATGCACATTTCGAGATTAGAACGTGGCATGATTGCAATCGATAGGGTCAGTGGCACTTTACGGGGCGCCCTAGAGGCGGAGTTTAGGCAGTCTTTGGAGTGGTTGCTAGCGGAAGTAGAGAGGAAGGCGGCCTGTTTGCAGTAGAGCAGTGATTTCGTCAATTCTTCCGGTAGCCGCGGTGGTTGCCGGGGACTTCTCTCGTTCAGAACGTCTTTCCACGACATGAGACCAAATTGACACAGGACGCGGCGCAACTAAAGGGCGCTCTATCCCATGCTGGCCGCAGTTTCTTGTGGGAGCATTATGCAGAATTCTGGGCTCCGGGGCGTGAAAACGATTCGCGTTATCTTTCTCTTTTAGTACGAACGATGAACTCGCTCGGAGTTCTCGATATGGACATATGCGTAAAATAGGCTGTTAGGATTAAAGAAATAGCGGCTCCTGCCACCACAATTACGGTGAAATTGTCATCGAGGTCAAAGCCGTATCCCAACCACCTGGTGATGCAATAGACCAGGAGAAGACCCACAAGGACACAGCACACCGAAAAATACAAGTGGTCAAGAAAGATCCTGCCTTTGCTTGTCTGTTCTAAACTCATCACTCCCTACCCTGTCGCCTCAAAAATGAAACACCGCACCAGGGCTGAATCTGGCACGGCATTTCACGATGAATAACGCCTTTCGCCTCAAGGAGGCTCATGAACATCTACATAGTATCAGATGTGCGTGGTTTTTGACAAGGAAATCTTCACAGCACAGGGCCCCGAGGCTATAAAAAGGAAACGCCCGGAACCACGTACTGGAACCAGGCGTTTCTCGCTACAAAAAACATAGGGGGTTATCGAAGATCATTCCTTATCATATTCGCCGAGAGCGTGACAACAGATATTCCATCACGGCGTCCTGCCCCTCGCCACAAGTCGGTTGTGGCTTCGTGTAATCAATTCTGAGCGACCCTCATCTTCTTAAGGCATCCCCCCCCCCTGCCTTTTCCCTGAGATCGCAACCGCGCGCGTCCTGTGAAGCCTCACGGATTTTCCGATCCCTTGTGATGTTCCTTGACGGCTGAAAAGGCCGACAGGATGCCACTTACGACCTTATTTGCTGGCCTGACAACTCTGTCGAGCATTTTGGTCAAGGCAGCGACTTGTTTTTGAAGCTCCACGACCTGCTCTTCGAGGGCATCGATCCTTGGATCACCACCGACATAAATCCTTGTTGGGGGTCGAATCTCCGGTATGAGATCAGCATGCTTGTCTTGATCTTCGGCCATTGTCTTTTGAATCCTTTCAGGCTCCGCGCCTTACCCGTACTTGTGTCTTCAGGATGCTGGATTTAGGCCGGCCCTGCGCACCCTTAAAACAGCCATCGCCAGCACAAGTAATACGTGAGCACGGTTAGTTCCATGGCCAGGCCAATTATTGCGGCTCCTTTTTGCCAGTCGGTCACCATGGCGCACCTCAGAACGCCTTATCTTTAATAAGATGCGAGGGCCTGGAGTTCGATTCAAGAAATCCCGTGAATACGCATCCCTGTTTCTTCACTGAGATCGCAACCGCGCGCGTCCCGCGTATCCGATATAGATACACGGTAAAACTGCCGGATTTCAGGTCGCTAGAGAAATCATAGGATCTCCTTGAGCGAGTCACTTGCCTCAAGTTCCACTGCCTCGATGGCCTCGGCCTCTTCGCATTCCTCCGCGGTCAACAAACCAAACTGTTCAGCAATCCATTCGAGACCTTCCGGTACTTTGAGGACGTGACCGACGTGTAGTACGGTGGAGATGCCGATAAGAAATTCAAGCATTGTCCGGCTCCTTTTTATTAATTTCCTCCCTCTCTTTCTTATCATTTTCTTGCAAAATCAAGCGTAAATTATGACTCGTTTGAGGACTCGAAGCGGTGGGGACTTTACTGTCAGAGCTGCGGCCGGGCAACGGAGGCCGTATCGGTCAAAATGTTTATTTGGGTGCAATCATTAAGGAATGCCCCTATAGAAACGAGACGCCGGTACCACACCACAGCGGGGGCACGGCGTCTCTGTCGAGGTTCTCACCTGTCAATCCTGGATGCATAGGGGCCTCCCCTAGTACATCTTAGCTACTTTTGCGAGCGCGTGACAACAGATATTTCATCACGGCTCTCTCAGCGCAGAAAGCCCTCTGACCACTCCCTGAAACCGTAGACGCTTGCCTCGCTTTCACCTGCCGTCTTTGCCCTTCTCGACCCACTAAAGGCCAGAAATGCGACAAACCCGGAAAACGAAAGCGCTACCAAAATGATTATAGCTGAGACGTAGCTGGGTTCCATTTTCCCGCTCCTTTGCTTATTTCCTGCTTCTCTTTTTTAGATGCATCGGCGAGTAAAAGGGTTCACTCGGCTAACGTCTAGCAAGCGCTACTTCGGTGCGTTCCGTAGGGATTTTCTTCGAGAGAATCAATGCGGCCCGTATTCGATCCCATTTGTTCTGCAATTTCTATGAGTCTGCCTTCGGCGAGCGGCTGGCCAAAACTGACACAGCGTTTTCAGTCCATATTGATCCGTTTCGATCCGAAATGGTGAGAGCAAATGGGAGCAGGGATTTGACAGGATTCCTCATGTCATAGTCTAATAGCGAATAGGACTTGTGGCCCATAAATTTGAGCATTCAGCTACTCATGCTGATTTTTTGATTTCTCAAAGTAACGCTTATAACGTTCAAGATCCTCAAGACTGGGAGGTTCGTGGACACCTTCTGGTCGATAGAGTCTTTCTATTCTTCTTTTCAGAGTGCCCTCAGCCCCAATCACTTTCCGAGAAGGGCCTACTTCCGAAATGATTTTTTCTCTTACGCTTCGTCGTCGGCTGTGACTGAATGGAGTGGTTGGTCCCGCTCCCTCACTCGGTGGCACGCCCTGGAACTCCCACGGTGGTATAGGTGAAGAAGCCGCCCAAAGACCGACCCCCTTTTTTCTTGCCTCGGCTTCCAGGGCAGACAATCTCAAATCCCATGGGACATACTTTCTATACCACCAGGCAATGCCGTTTCGTAAGAGTTCCTCGTGTAAAGATTT
>JBKQMK010000603.1:0-15207 GCA_052146735.1 Desulfomonilaceae bacterium
GCGGACATCAAGTCTGCATAGGTAAGGACGGTCCCGAGAAAAAAAACGGCAGGCCGGCGGGAAACTTGGGACGCCACATCGTTGAAGTGATCCACAAGCGAGATGTCCGGGGTGACCACATCGGAACGTATTCCTCCATCATACCACTTGAGCCAGGGTCTTGAGTCGTACGGCAATGCAGCTCCCTTTGCCAGGCGGTGTTTAAGCCCGACCCAACCTATTCATACAGCCTCGGCTGATTTTCGTCAATATTGGCGACGAGAGTGCGGGCAGACCCCGCGGACAAGGGAGTAGGAAGGCGAGGGTGGGAGGCCGCCAAAATCGCTGCAATTGAATGGAGGGCCTGTGACAGCCGAAGATGAAGGGCTCTTTCTTGATATACGGCGGTCTTTGCCCCGAACCGGACTCGCTCCAGAAATATAAACTTCCGGGGGCATTTCGGACCCTGTCATCGCGATGGGTGAAATCCCGTGTTCCGCAAGGAAGCAGTCCCCAGAACGGTAAACCTGAGATTGCTTCCCGTGCTGGAAGTGGGGTCGCAATGACATTTTGTTTGCCGGAGACATTGAATGGATGCGATAATTCGAGAGCAGTCAATAGGCGAAATATAATCCACCGATCCTTCATAACCTAAAATTCGGGGACCGGCAGTTTTAGAGAATGTCGGCCATTCTTGGAGGGGTGGCACATGGGTACGCGATCAAAGATCTTTTCCTCGTTGTGGGAATAGCGATCTCAGCTCTTTTGTGGGGTTCTCAGCCCTCATCTGGAGTGGAGGCCAGCGCCAGGCAGGGTCAGGGGAGGCGGGCATTGGGACCCAAATGCTCGCAAAGTGGCTTTGGTAGCGGAGCAAATAACGTGCCAAAAATCTGCGGCATTTTTTTCTCGAAAACGTTGACTCTTCAGAGTCGGGCACTCGCCAAATCACGGGACGCTATGCTCGAAAGTTTTCCGCCCCTACCTATCTCGGAATTTGATTTCAGTCCTTCCCGCCCCATATAATGCGCAGGCGCGACTCCACGGGGTCGTCGAGCCCTGGCGGCCAGTTCTCCCATTCTAGTTGTTGCCCAACGTTTGGTATCGATTGACCGCACGAAGCACAGCGCTTCTCCCGCTCCGGTTGCTTCCTGATAGGCTTTGGTATTAGAGGGACCGGCCCTATACCAAGCGCCCTAAATATGTCGGCATCCGGATGCGGTTCTAATCTGAACAACATTCCGCCATCCAGCCCGACGAGTTCTGTGCACTGCATTGCTATATCCCACGAGACTCGCACCGGAACGCCTTGTTGAAACATGTGCCTGGGACCAGGTAGACAGAATTCGTCGAGTCCCTCAAGGGTTGCCGTTATCCTTGACGTGGGATGTTCGGCCACAGCGGCACGTGGCTCAGCAGTTTGCTTTGGCTCTGGCTTGCTCTTCTTTTGGTCCAGCGGTTGTCTATTATGCAGCACTTGAGCGGCGATAAGCGAATACAACTGGTTTTCTGCTGGCGCGGCTTGTCTCTCGCTTATCATTCCGTATAAAAGTTCGTCGGTGCTGCACTTCAAAATATTGGCAGTAATAGCGAGATCGTCCAAGCGCAGCTTGCTTTCCTGAACAAAAAAACGACAAACCGCGTCAGGAAGGCCTATCCGCTTGGCCCAATCCCTGAACCCGCGCTCGGTTTTCGGCATATAGCCCCGGACCCTTAGCATGACCTAATAGTCTATTTGCTTGAACCAGTCTGGGTGTGTCGAATTGGTCATTCTGTCCCCTCATCATCCGTGTCGGTTTGCAGAATTATTATTAGTTTTTTGTAACGTCATTTCAGCCTATTAGAGCGCATTTTAGCAAAAGCATTAGGTGTTCCTACAAAAATGTAGGATCTGCCGTTTACATGATGGCTGCCAATGAGACCACGGATATTCATGGGTAAGTTTAGAAATATCCGCCGGGAGGACTACTACAATGCCCACAACGACGCAAGCGAAAAGAAAGGGGTTCTTGATCAAAGTCGATCCGGGTATTCACGAAGCGGCAATGGCCTACTCAAAACGAGAGCAGATCCCCGTAGCAGTCCTAATCCGGCAATTGTTGAAATCGAAACTCAGGTACGACCAGCAGGCTGAGCTGGACGGTGTCCAGAAATGAGAAAAAACTAAGCCCGCTTGGCGAGCGGGCGCTGTGGGTGATGAATTAATTATTAAGAGGTTGCAATGGAATTGTTACCCAATAATAGTGTCGAAGTCAATTTAGAATCAACTGTCCCGAGCGAAAATGATGCGTCCGAAGTTAGCCTGACAGAGGCTTGGCGGTTCCTAAACGCCCTTGCTGGCGGCAAAAATCAACAGTTTACTTTTCAAACCTTTGATGACAATCCGAAACGTAAAAACAATAAACTCAACAAGATCCTCCACGGAACGCTTGACCAATGCGCCCAGAAGCTAACAAGGCTAAGCAACGAGGGCGCTGGCATCTTCGTTATGGTGAATGAGGGGGATGGCAAGGGGCGAACTGCGAAGAATGTTGTTCTGATTCGAGCCAACTTTGTGGACTTGGATGGAGCCCCGCTGGCTCCCGTGGTGGTGAAACAGGAAATGAAGCCGTAAATCATCGTAGAAAGCTCCCCTGGCCGATATCAAGCCATTTGGCGCGTCCACAATGAAGAACTGGCTGATTTCAAGCCAATTCAGAAGGCACTTATAAAAAAGTTTAATAGCGACCCCTCTGTTCATGACCTGCCCCGGGTGCTACGCGTGCCGGGATTCATTCATCAAAAGAAAAAGCCCTTTCGATCTAGGATCATAGAGCTAAACACGAGCTCGCACAGCCCATACTCGCCAAATGAGCTTGTTAGAGGCTTCGGGCTTACTGGCCTAAATGGTGACTCGGCCGGAACCAAACAAGATCCCCGTGAAGCGACTGCGGAACCCCTTGCCCTAAAATCAGGGAAAATAAAGGAGGGCGAAGGCCGCGACCCTATTCTGACCAGCGAGGTGGGGCGATTGTGGAAGGCCGGATACACCCGCAAACTGTGCCGGCTGGCAGCTCACCAGTTCAGCCAAGATATGTTTGATCCTCCCATGACCGATGACGAGGTCAAGAAGGTCGTGGAGTCCGTCACAAGCCGTTATCCTCAAGGAGTATGGAAGGCGAAAAACGCATCTCCTGCGCCCATAGTTATCGAAACGTCAAACTTTCTCACCCTGCAAGAAACCGAGATGGAGCCCATTAAATGGATAGCCCCAGACCTAATCCCCCCCGGCTTAAACATCTTCGTGGCAAAGCCCAAAATCGGAAAGTCGTCGATGGCTTTTAACATTTGCCTGGACGTTGCGGCCGGGCGACCCGTGCTAGGGCATTTCCCTTGTGAACCATCCGACACGTTGTATTTGGCCTTGGAGGACTCGCCCAGGGGGTTGAAGGAACGGCTCGCCGTTTTAGATCGGAGGGTGTGGCCGCAAACCATCAGCGAACGCCCATTACCACTGTGAATGGCCGTGACTCGATCAAGAGCCAAGCGGTTTAGCGCAAATTCGGGCGTTTTTAGACAAACACTCGTCCACTCGGTTTATGGTTATTGATACCTGGCAGCTAATAAAACCGTTCAAAAAGGGCAGTATTTCCGACTATGAGAGAGATTATCGTTATATCCACGGTCTTCAAAAACTGGCCGGAGAGCGCAGTATCACTATTTGTCTAATTCATCAAATGAAAAAGGAAGGGACAGACGACATTTTTGACGGCATCTTGGGCTCTACGGCGCACCTAGGCGTGGTCGATTCGTCTTGGGCGCTGGAACCGCCGACGCGGGGAAGATACCGCCACGCTTCATGGGGTGGGGCGCTCCTATCGGGATGACATCCGATTTGCGCTCAGGTTTGTCAGGGAGGAAGGGTATTGGCAATACACCGGCGAGGCAAGTGAAATTCAAAGAACTAAGGAGCGGGAAGCCATCAGGAGCGCTTTTATTACGGCCGGGAAGCCGATGTCTATCAATGATGTTCTGGAATATACGGAGCAGAGTTATAAGCCTACATCAAACCTGCTTCGCAAAATGGTGAACGATTGCGTCCTAGAAAAGGCATTTCGAGGCAAGTATCAACTATCAGTGGCCCCAACACTCTCCAAAAAAGAAGTAACTATGGCGTACGACAAAAATGGCAATCCATCCCCGGCGAGCAGGTTGAATATCCCGGATGAGACGAACAATGAGTAATTTCAGGGCGGAATGGGGGCATTTTGAGCCAGTGGGTCGCGAAGGCTTCGAACCCTGAGCACACACAGAGACAAAACGACTCCCCTTAAAGACAAGGGTGGAAATCAAATAGAGGGTAAGTGTGTGATATTACAGTGGCCAAATTTCATTTCCACCTTTCCACCGCTTTTGTCACAGAGAAGTGATGCAAAGCCAAGGCAGGAGGAATGGAGGCGCAGGAGGGGCACACACAACTGGCAAAAAACTCAAGGTTCCGCCGAAAATCGACTCGAATTGACAAGCTTCCCGGAATTGCCGGGAAGAATCACCCCAATTGACAAGCGAGGAATTAACATGACATCTCGAAATGAAGAACCAGAGTGTTCCGTTTGCATCTATTTCGACACGCTTTATGGCCAGTGTCACCGTCGAGCCCCCAAAATGACACCTGAGAAGGAGGGCCAGGTTGATGGCTCCAACGATCTCAACGACCGGAGACAATCCCGGAAACTTTCCTTGCGTCGACCCGACAAGCGTTTGTGGCGAGGGAAGGTTCAAAATGGTCCAGCATTGCGCCGAAGGACCAACGCGAAAATTTGCGCTCTTGCCAAGCCTGCTGTCATACGCCCAGTGGGTTCGAGAAGGGCATACCGACGAGTGGTGGACGCGGGCCACACATCGCTGGCCTGACGATGCTAAGGAAATGATCGCTCAGATGCGGCGCCGAGCTTCTTGAAAAGACGTTTCTTTGATCAAACCCATCACGGAGCGAGCGAAAAACTTATCGGACTCGGTCCACAAAAGAGAATGATGATTCCTCTCCTCACACCCGAGATAGCCGCCGTGCTTCCTGGCATCAAGGTCAAGACAGTGCACGAGCTTGTCCGAGAGGGGAAACTTGCTTGCGTTCAGGTGATTCCAAGGGATCGTAAATTCACGGAGGCTCAACTTCAAGAATTCATCGAAAATCGGACGATCTCCATTCCGAAGCAAGTTGACAGAAAAACCGCCGACAAGCTACCCTCCCCTGCCAGGAAAGGGGGTGTGAGATCGGTTGAGGATTCTGGAGCGGATCTTGGAAAGGAGATTCGTTCATTATGTCGGTAACGAAGAGGGGAAAAGTCTATCATTTGAGAATCCGGCCATTCGGTCCGGAGTTAGTCACAGTGCGGACGATTGCCGAGACAAAGACAGAGGCAATGAGGATCGAAAGGACAATCTTGACGGCTTGTCAGTCCCGCGACTATCGAGCGCTAGACCCGACGTCTCGGGCCGTTTGTGTTGCCATGTTTCGGAATCGCGGGTGGGAAATGCCGGCAGATTTAGGCGGAGAGAAGGCAGCCGTCATTAAAGAATGGACGCTTTGGAAAGCGATGGAGGCATTTCTTAATTATCCCGGTATACAAGAGAGCCGAACTCGAGCCCGGTATGTCTATGCGTTCATTCCACTCGTAAAGAAACTGGGGCGGGACCGACCGATAAAGGAGCTGTGGGTGCCTGACTTGCGTGCCTACCAAGCCACTCGACAATCAGAAAAAGCGGCGCCGGCCACTATCAACTGGGAGATGGCCACGTTGTCAAAGCTGTTCGGAGTAATGGTCGAAATGCAGGCGGTCGAAGCAAACCCTGTTCGCCTAATCAAGAGGCTTTCAACGAAGTCAGGGGAACGTCAAGTTTACCTTTCTTTGCATGACGTGAACCTAATCGCGGACCGGTGCCCGGAGTGGTATCAGCTTGTCATCTGGACTGCCTATTTCACGGGTATGAGACGAGGTGAAATTGTCGGCCTTACTCGAAAGCAGGTCAACCTTGGGCAACGGATGATAACATTGTCCCCTCATGACACAAAAGAGGCCCACTGGAAGCGGGTACCGATTCACCGCGAACTGATTCCCTATCTCAGAGAGGCACTACGGCTTCCAAGTCTGACTTCCGAAAAGGTCTTCTTGGTGCACGATGGACAAGGCACTAAGGAACTGGGTAAGGATACCTTCAAGAATCCCTGGTCGCGGGCTTGCAAGACTCTGGAGGATGCAGAGCTATTGAAGAAGCCTTTTCCTCATTTCCACGACCTGAGACACACTTGGAAGACGAACGCTCGCCGGTCAGGGATGGATCCAGAGATCCGGGAAAGCATCCTTGGCCATTGGTTCAAGGAGAGATCTGTCAGTGAGCGGCATGGTCGTATCAGCAATGAGGAGCTTATCCGGGCCATTGATTCCACGATCTTTGACCACGGACAGACTGAAATCTTAGTGGTGAAGCAAGAAACGGAAAGATGTGCGCAAAACCCTTTCAGGCAAAAAGAAAGCCGTGCGGTAACACGGCTAACTCTTGGAAATCTCTGGTCGGGACGACTGGATTTGAACCAGCGACCCCTGCGTCCCGAAGACATGCAACGACCTAATAATTCCGAGACCATGCTGCGATTCCCTTGACAAATCAATACCTCTCGAACCCTATCAATACCCATCTGTTCACATAAGTACAAAAAAGTGTACGCCACCGTGACGCCATGTGTAATCTCCCGAAGCACTGCCTTCACGCTTCTGCAAAATTCCCTCCATTCGAATTCTCTCCTCCGCAACATACCCGCAGTAGGATTAACCTCTGTGTTCCTCAACCAAAGACCTTAACGGTATGCTTTAAAACCCCAACGATTTCAATCCGACATAAGACCTTTGAAGCCGTTTGAATCCCCCTGAAGTCCAAAAAGTGGGAACAAAATGGGAACAATTCTGGAGGATGACAAGTATTCTCCATCCCTCAACTTTCGCTTCTGAATACCTCGATCAAGAATCACACGAGAAGAAAGTGATTGTGACTCGAACAACTTTTTGTCATAATCCTCGACGGGTTAGCAGCCTCCTCCTTTGAGATCTTGCTCCACCCCCCATCCTATGACTGACTGTTATCACAGATGATAGGACTACCGCATGGCTCGTGGACCGGGTAAGAAAAAGAACAAAAACCAGAATGGAAATAGTGCAAACCTCGGGTTTGAAGCTACCCTATGGGCGGCAGCCGATAAACTTCGTGGGGCTATGGACGCATCGGAATACAAACACGTGGTGCTGGGTCTCATCTTTCTGAAATATATTTCGGACGCTTTTGAAGAACATCGTGAAAAACTCGTAAAAATTCCAGATGCAGATCCGGAAGATCGAGATGAGTACCTGGCGGAAAACGTCTTTTGGGTTCCAAAGAATGCTAGATGGGCTGAATTACAGAATAATGCAAAACAACCGACTATTGGCAAATTGATTGACGAGGCTATGGACGCCATTGAGAAGGACAATCCCTCTCTAAAAGGAGTTCTTTCCAAAGATTATGCCCGCCCAGCTCTCGACAAGCAAAGGCTGGGGGAACTTATTGACCTGATTGGTAATGTTGGACTTGGAGATCAGGAGAGTCGATCCAAGGATATTTTGGGACGGGTCTACGAGTATTTTTTAGGAAAATTTGCTTCAGCAGAAGGAAAACTCGGCGGAGAATTTTATACTCCAGCGTGTGTCGTTAGAGTTTTGGTCCAAATGATCGAGCCCTACAAAGGACGAGTCTTTGATCCATGCTGCGGCTCAGGTGGTATGTTTGTTCAATCAGAGAAGTTTGTCCAAGCCCACGGCGGTCGAATCGATGATATCGCAATCTATGGGCAGGAAATGAACCATACCACGTGGCGGCTGTGCAAGATGAATCTTGCGATCCGTGGTATCGAAGGCAATCTTGGAAAAAGAAACGCCGACTCTTTTCATGACGATCTCCATATGGATTTGAAATCTGATTTTATCCTTGCAAATCCGCCGTTTAACGTGACTGATTGGGGTGGCGACCGGGTTCGTGATGATGTCCGCTGGAAGTATGGGGTCCCGCCGATCGGCAATGCAAATTTCGCTTGGGTTCAGCATTTTATTCATCATCTGTCTCCAACAGGCATAGCTGGTTTTGTCCTTGCCAACGGGTCTATGAGTTCCAATCAGTCCGGTGAAGGAGAAATCAGGAAAAATATTATTGAATCTGATCTGGTTGATTGCATGATAGCCCTTCCCGGTCAGCTTTTTTATACGACCCAAATCCCTGCATGTCTCTGGTTTCTAGCCAGAAATAGGAAGAATACCAAGTTTCGAGACCGAAGAGGAGAGACCCTGTTCATCGATACTCGAAAAATGGGGGTGCTCACTGATCGAATCCATGGTGAATTAACTGACGAAGAAATACTCAAAATAGCAGACACTTATCATGCATGGAGAGGTGAAAAGGGAGCAGGTGACTATCAGGACGTTCCAGGTTTTTGTAAATCATCAAAACTTGCAGAGATTCGAGAACATGGTTATGTCTTGACGCCCGGTAGATACGTGGGGGCTGAAGAAGTTTTGGACGATGATGAGCCTTATGAAGAAAAGATGAAGCGGCTTACTGAGGAACTTTCTCAGCAATTCCAGGAATCAAGAAAATTGGAAGGCTTGATTCAAAATAACATGAAGGTTCTCCGATATGGAAATCACTGAGCCTTTCAAAGAAAAAAGAGAAGACATCTTAAGGGTTGCAGCTTTTCATGGTGCGAGACTGGGTCCGTGGCTATTGGGGATGTCCGTGAATCCAGTGACATTGACCTTCTAGTTGGGATGGAGCCTGTGAGAAGCCTGTTGGAGCTGGGTGAACTGATCGCTGATTTATTGGATTCTGAAAGGAAGAATTCTAGAGGAGGCTCATCCTTCATAAAAAACTCCGAATCTGCCTCAGTTCAATTCTCAAAAGGAACCGATTTGATTCTCATTCGTCAGGCTGACAAACGTCGGACACGTAAGACGGCTTCAATATTCGGACCAACGTGCAATAGGTAGGGCAAAGCTGTGGCTCCATTTCCTGAATCATGGCGGATTCTTCCTTTGGAAGACTGTTTGTCCGCAATCATAGACTACCGAGGAAAATCTCCTAGTAAGACCTTTGCCGGGGTGCCATTGGTAACCGCAAAGATAGTGAAAAGTGGTTTCATTCAAGAACCAGAGGAATTCATTTCTCAGCAAGACTATCATGCATGGATGCGAAGGGGCATTCCGAAGGCTGGCGACGTAATAATGACCACCGAAGCTCCACTTGGCGAGGTCGCCCAGTTGGACAACCGCAAGGTGGCACTAGCCCAACGTATTATTACGATGCGAGGAAATCCCGAGCTTTTGGACAACACTTTTTTGAAGTTTCTCCTTCAGAGTGCTCATGTTCGAGATCAGTTAGAAGCTCGATCAACTGGAACCACCGTGCTAGGCATAAGGCAAAGTGAGCTGCGAAAGATACTCCTTCCGTTGCCCCAGATCCCCGAACAACAAGCCATTGCCCACATGCTCGGCACTCTGGACGACAAAATCCAACTCAACCGGCAGATGAATAAGACTCTTGAATCAATTGCACGGGCAATTTTTAGATCGTGGTTCGTTGATTTTGAGACTATTCCGGGCATGGGACCTCACAAGGAATGGGAAGATTCTTTATTAGGTAGAATTCCGAGGGGGTGGAGGGTGCTGGAGCTTCACGATTGCGTTGCATCGATAATTGATTACAGGGGTAAGACCCCTACAAAACTAGGTAATTCGTGGTCATCATTTGGCATTCCAGCCATCTCAGCGAAGAATATTAAGAAAGGTCGTCTGACCAAGAAGGAATCCATGAATCTTGTGAGTCCAGAGCTTTTCGATCTTTGGATGAAGGACAAGTTGTCTCTTGGCGATATACTGATGACTTCTGAGGCACCGCTCGGTGAACTCCTCTATCTTTCACGGAACGCTAATTTCTGTTTAAGCCAGAGGGTCTTCGGCATAAGGACGAAAGCGTCTGTGTGCGACTCCTCCTACCTATACCACTGGCTCGCTACCGATGAAGCTCAATCGCAGTTGGATTCAAGAGCCACGGGCACGACTGTGTCAGGAATCAGACAAAGTGAACTCCGAAAGATCAAGGTGATGGCACCAACAATAGATGTCCAGTATACTGCAGCAAGGCATTTCAAGCCAATCTTAGAGATGATCGACTTGAATGAGGAAACCAGCGAGACTCTGGCTTCATTACGTGACACTCTGCTACCAAAACTCTTATCGGGAGAAATCAGAATAAAAGACGCTGATAAAATAGTTTCCCATGTCGTTTGAGCCCTTTCCGGCTCTGCTCCACCTGAAGAAAGGGACACGTCTGTCGATGAGCCCATTTTTCAACGAATCTACTGTGGAAGAGGCTGCCCTTTCGTGGTTTGAGGGTCTGGGTTACGAAAAGAAGCACGGGTCAGACATAGCCCCTGGTGAACCTCACGCTGAGCGACAATCTTACGATGAAGTCATTCTCTCCCTACGTTTTCAAGAAGCAATCTACCGGATAAATCCTTCCTCACCTCTAGAGGCTATCGAAGAAGCTATTCGCAAACTTGAAAAATGGTCGGCTGTTGATCTAGTGCAGTCCAACCGGCAAGTTCACCAGTGGATTGTGAACGGGATAGAAGTTGAATACCGTGCTCCAGACGGCAGAATCAGGGGTGAACTTATTAATCTGTTGGATTTTCAAGACTCTGATAATAACGACTGGCTGGCAGTGAACCAGTTCACAGTCACTGAAGGACATTTCAAACGTAGACCGGATATTGTTATTTTCATCAATGGACTCCCAATTGCTGTTATCGAATTGAAAAATCTCTCCGATGAAGAAGCCACCATATGGACCGCCTTCAACCAAATACAAACCTACAAGCAGGAATTAACAAAGTTATTCGGTTTTAACGAGCTGTTGGCAGTTTCGGACGGCATACAGGCACGAGTTGGGGCTTTGACAGCTGATAAAGAACGTTTCAATCCTTGGCGGACCATTGAAGGAGAGGAACCGGCTCCATCCAATATTTCTCAACTGCAAGTAATAATTGAGGGGCTCTTTCACAAAACCCGACTGCTGGACTTCATAAGATATTTTAGTGTGTTTGAAGAGGATGGGTCCAAACTCATCAAGAAGATTGCAGCGTACCATCAGTTTCATGCCGTAAATCAAGCCGTTAAATCAACGCTGATGGCATCGAGCACCGAAGGGGATAAAAGGGGTGGAGTTGTTTGGCACACTCAGGGTTCCGGAAAAAGCCTCACCATGGTCTTTTTTACAGGAAAAATCATCCTCGAACCAGCGATGGAAAACCCGACTATTGTCGTGATTACGGATAGAAACGACCTTGATGATCAACTGTTCGGGACATTTTCACGGTGCAGTCTCTTACTTAGACAAAGCCCAGTCCAGGCAAAAGATCGTGCAGAACTACGAAAGCTATTGAAGGTGGGGTCCGGCGGAATCGTGTTCACAACGATTCAAAAGTTTTTTCCGGAAACAAAGGGAGATACCTACCCTCAGCTCTCAGACCGCAGAAATATTGTTGTCATCATTGATGAAGCACACCGGTCCCAATATGATTTCATAGATGGGTTTGCCCGTAATATGCGAGATGCCCTGCCCAACGCTTCCTTTGTGGGCTTTACCGGGACTCCTATTGAAACAAATGACAAGAATACCAGAGCCGTTTTCGGTGATTACGTCAGCATTTATGATATCCAAAGAGCCGTCGAAGACGGTGCCACTGTTCCAATTTACTACGAAAGCAGAGTGGCAAAGCTTAAGATCAAGGACGAACTCAAACCTCACCTGGACCAAGAGTTCGAGGAGGTCACTGAGGGCGAGGAAGTAACAAAAAAGGAGAAACTCAAAACAAAATGGGCGGCTCTTGAAGCCATTGTGGGCACTCAAGAAAGGTTGCGTAGCATAGCCAGAGATCTTTTGGAACATTTCAACCAAAGACTTGAGGTTCTTCAGGGAAAAGCCTTGGTCGTCTGTATGTCCAGACGAATTTGCGTGGATCTTTACAATGAAATAGTAAAAATCAATCCCGCTCTTCACAATGACGAAGACGATAAAGGGGAAATAAAAATCGTGATGACCGGGTCAGCATCCGACCCTACCGATTGGCAAAAGCACATTCGTAACAAACAACGAAGAGATGCAATAGCCCGCGGGTTCAAGGACCCTTCTGATACTCTCAAAATAGTAATCGTGCGGGACATGTGGCTCACTGGTTTTGACGTGCCCTGTCTCCATACCATGTACGTGGACAAACCCATGAGAGGACATGGACTCATGCAGGGAATAGCAAGAGTCAACAGGGTCTTCAAGGACAAGCCTGGTGGTTTGATCGTCGATTATATTGGTCTTGCGGACCAGTTGAAAAGAGCCCTATCTGAGTACACGAACAGTGGAGGTAAGGGAAGTCCGGCACCTGACATCGAAGTAGTTTTGAAAGCTCTTTTGGAAAAATATGAAATTTGCAGAGCCCTGTTTCACGGATTTGATTATTCTGTCTTTTTGACCGGCACATCGACGGACAGGCTGTCTATTATTCCAGCCGCAATGGAGCACGTTCTCCAACAGCAGGACGGCAAGGAACGTTTCAAAAAGGCTGTGGAAGACCTGTCAAGAGCTTTTGCACTCTGTGTGACCCATGAGAAGGCTGTAAAGATCAGAGATCACGTCAACTTCTTTCAGACGGTAAAAGCGTCTCTCATCAAGACCGAACCAGGTGTACGAACTGCGGAGGAGCTGGACCACGCCATCAAGCAATTGGTATCAGAGGCGATTTCGTCGGACGAAGTCGTGGATATTTACTCGCTTGCAGGACTGTCGAAGCCGGACATATCTATTTTGTCAGACGAGTTTCTCGATGAAATAAGAAAATTTCCCAAGAAAAATCTTGCAATTGAGTTGCTCAAAAAGCTTTTGAAGGATGAAATCAAGACTAAAACAAGACATAACATTGTTGAATCACGGTCTTTTGCCGAGATGTTGGAAAAAACGATCCGAGGTTACCAAAACCGGGCAATAGAAACCGCCCAGGTTATCGAGGAATTGATCAACATAGCGAAAGAACTTAAGAAAGCTCAAGGTCGTGGTGAGGAACTGGGACTATCGGCAGCAGAATTGGCTTTCTACGATGCTCTTGAAACGAATGAAAGCGGCGTAAAAGTGCTGGGAGATGAGGTTTTAAGACAAATAGCAAAAGACCTTACTGTCTGCCTCTTCTTCCAGGGTCAACTCGTCATAAGGAGGGTTGAGAAGGAGCAACGAGCAGGAGCGATGCTGTATCCGGGTTTCCTCTATGCCGCAGCGTAACACATGGTGCAGGCGTGTCTTGCTCTCTTCTGCCCGTTGGTGGTCAAGCTCTACCCCATAGGTGACGGCACTTGTTCCCGCAACAAGGCCCACCAGAGCATCCCCTTCACCGCAACACGGGTCCAGGCTGGAGAATTGCCCTGGAGGAAAAGAAAGATAGTTCCTGATCAGTTCCACCACTCTTGGGGGTGTGGGGTAATGGCCCATCTTGATACGGCCGTGTATTCTCATGGTCTGTCTCCAAAAAAGAAAAGCCCGACCGATCCGAAGACCAGCCGGGCCTCTTGACGTTTTTCTGATCGTGTCTAATCCAGGTGTAGCTTGATCGCGACTCTTTCGGCTCTCATTGCCTCACCAGTTCTTGCAGTTATCGAGGAATGGACATTGACCGCATTGCCAATCAGCTTTCGGGAAGAAGACCTCCTTCTTGATCCCTTGCCATACGCTCTTGACGAGCTTCAAAAAACGTTCGCGATCCGCATCGTTGCGGGTAGTCTCATATCGTATCAGCTCCGGATTTTGGGTCTTCAGGAGCACGTCAAGCCGGAAGCGGGTATCTCCGTTAAACCCAAGGCTTTGGGCACCCAACGAATAGCAGGTAAGCTGCAAGTTGGAGTGGACGGTATTATCCGAATAGCGTTTGGAAGCTGTTTTAAGATCAATGACACTGACCGTTCCATCCGGCGCCAACTCCAGCGCATCTATCCAACCTACCAACGGAGGAATACGCTTCCCAAGATCCACTTCAAAGGGTTCCTCGATCCCGATGATCTGGACGCTCGGATCAAATGACTCGTGGAAGACATCCAGCATCAGTTTTGCCTTTGTAGTGAGGGTGTCAGCGGCGTCATTGTGGAAAAAACGTATCGGTCGCTCCTTGGAATGGCTTTCCCACGCCTGACGGTAAACATCATGAACCTGCCCGGCGGATAGAGGATCGCCTTCCAGAGCACTCTGATAGAAAGCCCCTACGGCTTCATGGATGCAGGAGCCGAAAACCAGGGCAGAGCTGACAAAAGGCGGCTCAATCTTGTCGAGGTAGTGGTATTTGTATTTCAAGGAACATGTCATGTAGCAGTTGATCTGGCTGTAGCTCAAATGGGGCTTTTCCTGAACGTGCTCGTTCATCTTCTCCCCCTCCTTCCATACAAACGCCTTGCCATGCGGTTGCGTTGTTGCTTCAGCTTCCGGATTCTCTTTTTCAAGGTGTTTTGTTCCGCTACGGATTTCCAAAAGATTCGAGCGAATCTGTACATAAGTCTCCTCCTCTCATTTGGCAGGACGAGTACAAACCTATCCCGTCCCGCCCTGAGTTTTTCATCGTTGTGTTTGTGTGGTTGCCTTAAGCAGCGACTTGGGTCTGCAAGTTCCCGATCAACTGCGATGCGGATTCGCGGGAAAGGTCTTCAAAGCGGGAAACCTCGAAGCGAGCAAGCATCTCTCCAATATCTGCCCCTTGATAGTTTGCTCGTTTGGTCAAGGCATAGAGAGCTCGGCACTGAGCTTGGGTTGCCTGACCAATGCCGCCACGTTGCGGTTTTGATCCTGTCTCCACGGTAGCGCCACTCGGCGCTCTGGTTGCTCCAGTGGCGGCGACATCAATGCCGTCACCGGACGGTTTTGGTTTTTCGCTTTTGCTATGGCCGTTGTCGCCAGGGAAAACTGGTTCAGCAACTTTGCCGCTATTTTGCTCCGTGACTGGCACGTGAGAGACCTCTTCGGCGCCGGTATACTCCATGCCATAGCCAGCGAACCGCAAGGCTCGGGCAATGCTGCGTGTCTCAGCCAACTCGACAAGGCTCTCTGCCAGTCGTTCATCTCGCTGGTTATTGGCTGTGCCGTAGCCAA